>NZ_JBXWRD010000010.1:0-139488 GCF_059612725.1 Ruegeria sp. YKSF070
CTCGCTTTCGGCCAATCGAGATGCGAGCCTGCAGCTTGAAAGCGACGGCCCCGCCGATATCCGGCAGGCCACTTATCGAGCCATCCGGCATGACCGGCACCCGATGGGCCGCTGGGTCGATCTGGTGGCACCCAATGCCGTCCGCCCGAACCGCGCCGCGATCACTATTCCCGGCCATGCGCCCAAGCCCGGCGCGCAGACGCGCCAGATCCTGTCGCGGATCGGTTATTCCGAGACCGACATCGCCGCCATGATTGCCGAGGGCACCGCCGCTGACGGCTGGTCCGACAAATACCTGCCGGAGTGACACAATGACGACCGAAGGACCTGGCCCCGCCATCACACCCCGCACCCGCGCCCGCGCGCGGCATATTCTGGATCACTACTATATCGGCCCGGCGCGGGACGCGCGAGTGCTGGAAATCTGGGGCTATACCCCGCGCATGACCTATGCTCCGGGTGAGGAGGTCGTGCTGCATGTCTCTACCACCGCCGAAACCTGGTCATTCGAGGTGGGCCGGGACGGCGCGACCTATGAACCGCTGTTGCGGGTCGATGACCTGCCGGGCCGGTACCACGACACACCCGCCGATTGTTCGGTCATCGGCTGCGACTGGCCCGAAAGCACCCGCTTTACCGTACCGGATGACTGGCGCCCCGGCGGTTATCTGATCACCCTGACCGCCGAGATCAACGGCGACCGGATCGAGGAACACCATCTGATCCTGATCCACCGCGCGCCCCATCTGCCGCGCGCGCCTTATGTTCTGGTCTGCGCCACGGGCACGTGGCTGGCCTATAGCTGCTGGGGCGGGTCGAACCATTACGAAGGGATCACCGGGCCCGAGGGCAACGCGTTCTCTCCTGTCGTTTCCACGCAGCGCCCATGGACACGGGGCTTCTGCAAACTGCCAGCAGGTGCGCCGCGCGCCTTGCCGGATCATCCGCCCCGGCATGGCGAGATGACGCGCTACCCTTACATGGAATGGGCCTATGCCTATGGCTATTCCAAGAAATATGCCTCGGCCGGGTGGGCCAGCTATGAACGCCATTTCGCCCGCTGGGCGGAAAGCGCAGGCTATGATCTGGACTTTTGCACGCAGCATGATCTGGACGCCGACCCCAACCGCCTGAGCGGCCATGCCTGTGCGATCTTTGTCGGCCATGACGAATATTGGAGTGCGCGTATGCGCGATGCGGTCGATGTTTACGTCGATGCGGGCGGACACGTGGCACGGTTCGCGGGCAATTTCCTGTGGCAGACGAGGATCAGCGACGATGGCCGCACCCAGACCTGCTATAAATACGTGGCCGAACGCGACCCGATGGCCGAAAGCGCCACGCCCCACCTGACCACCGCCGCGTGGGAAGTGGCCCCGGTGGGCCGCCCCGGCGCGCTGACATTCGGCGTTAACGCCCTGCGCGGGGTCTATGCGGGGCTCGGGCGCTGTGCGGGCAACGGGCCCGGCGGGTTCACGATCTACCGCCCCGGTCACTGGGCCTTCGACAGCGCGGGGCTGGGATATGGCGATGTGCTGGGCGCCGCCTCGCGTATCTTTGGGTATGAGGTCGACGGGCTGGATTACCGGATGGAGGATGGCTTGCCCTTTCCCACCTGCACCGACGGGGCGGCGCCGGACGTCGCCATCCTTGCCATGGGTCTGGCCACGAATATCGAGGCCGATACCGGGGTCTGGGGCGAAACGCTCTATATCGGCAGCGCCGATGCAGCGTTCAAAGCGACGGCGCTTTACGGCAAGGTCACGCCCGAAACGCTGGACGCCTGCGCGCGGGGCAATGGCATGATCATCCACTGGCAGAAAGGCAAGGGCGAGGTCTTCACGGCCGCGACCTGCGAATGGGTGGCAGGCCTGATCCGGAACGATGCGCAGGTGATCACCATAACCCGCAACGTGCTCGACCGGTTCGGCACATGAGACGTGGCGCCCGTTGCAAGATGAATTCAAACCTTGGCAACAGGTGCGCAGGTTTTGGAACCGGCAATATGCGGGTCAATCTGCGTGGTTAGGTGTCTGTCTCGTGGAGATAGACGCGTTGCGCATCTGGCTGCCAGAGAATAATCGGCGCCCTTGGGATTGGACTTGGCGCCTTGGTCGGTCTCGCGATCGATCAGCTGTTCCGCCGCGCCGCCGGGAGCAGATGTTACGGGAACTCTGCCGCTACACCTTTCGGCTGCGGAGGGTCAGGCCTAGATGCGCTCCCCTTCGGCGCTGAACAACAGCGTGTTGCCCGTATCATAGTCGACCTTGATCTCTGCGCCGGGGTCGATGTCATATTGGCCAAAGACACGCACGGTGAACCGGCTGTCCTGGCCCAGGTCGATCATCACGTTGGTGTCACCGCCCAGCTTCTCGACATGCATCACCTGACCCGACAGCGGGCCGGTGTCACCGATGCGGGCATGTTCGGGTCTGATGCCCAGCGTGGCTCCCACCGGCCCGCCCACCCGGTCGGCGGCCACGAAATTCATGGCCGGCGACCCGATGAACTCGGCGACAAAGCGGTTGGCGGGGTTGTTGTAAAGTTCAAGCGGGCTGCCCACCTGTTCGACCCGGCCGTCGCGCAGCACCACGATCTTGTCGGCCAGCGTCATCGCCTCGGTCTGGTCATGGGTGACATAGATCATCGAGGCGGTCAGTTGCCGGTGCAGGTTGGCGATCTCGATCCGGGTGTTCATGCGCAGGGCGGCGTCGAGGTTCGACAGCGGTTCGTCGAACAGGAACAGCTTGGGCTTGCGCACGATGGCGCGGCCGATGGCGACGCGCTGGCGCTGGCCACCCGACAGTTCGGACGGGCGGCGCGCCAGATAGGCCTCGAGCGACAGCATCCGCGCCGCCTCGGCAATCCTGCGCTCGATCTCGTCCCTGGGGTGGCCCGCCTGTTTCAGGCCCAGCGCCATGTTGCCGTGCACGGTCAGATGCGGGTAGAGCGCATAGGACTGGAACACCATGGCAATGCCGCGCTTGGCCGGGGGCACCGTGTTGACCACCTGGCCGCCGATGTCGATGCTGCCCGAGGTCGCCTCCTCCAGCCCCGCGATCACCCGCAGCAGGGTGGACTTGCCACAGCCCGAGGGGCCGACAAAGACGACGAATTCGCTGTCATCGACGGTCAGGTCGATATTCTTGAGCACGTCGACCGGGCCAAAGGATTTGCACACATTGCTCAGGGTCAGGGCGGTCATGTCAGTCCTCTTTCAAATTCACGGGGGCGCCGGTGCGAATGCTGTGATCGGCGGCCAGGCAGATGCGCAACGATTGCACCGCATCGCTCATATGTCGGGTCAGGTCGATATCCTCGGTGATGGCGCGCAGCATATAGGCCTGTTCGGTATCGCAGAGTTCTTGGTGGCCGGGTTCGCCCGCCAGCTCGATCAGGGTATCATTGCCGGGGCGGTGCACCAGCAACCCGCCCACGCGGGTATGGCCGTCGACGTCGTCCGAGGCGCCCTTGTTGCCATCGGTGATCGACACCGCGCCATTGGGGCTGATGATATCCTTCACGAAAAAGGCGGTCTCGGACATCATCGGGCCCCATCCCGCCTCGTACCAGCCGACCGAGCCATCCGCGAACACCACCTGGAACTGGCCGTAATTGTACATGTCGGGCGCGATCTCGTCGCTGAGGCGCAGGCCGATGCCGTTGACCCGCACAGGGGGCGCATCGGTGATCTGGCACATCACGTCGACGTAATGCACACCGCAATCGACGATCGGGCTGGTGGTCTGCATCAGCGCCTTGTGGGTCTCCCATGTGGGGCCGTCGGATTGCTGGTTAAGGTTCAGCCGGAACACATACGGCCCGCCCAGCGCGCGCGCCTCGGCGATCAGACGCTGCCAGCTGGGATGATGGCGCAGGATATAGCCCACCACCAGTTTGCGCCCGGTCCTGGTCGCGCAGTCCACCACGCGGCGCGCATCGGCCACGGTGGTGGCCAGTGGCTTTTCGACAAAGACATGCGCGTCCGCCTCCATCGCCGCACAGGCGAAATCGGCATGGCTGTCGGAATAGGTGGCAATCACCAACAGATCGGGCCGGGTTTCAGCCAGTGCCGCGTGGAAATCGGCAAACACCGGATAGGCCCGCAGTTCAGGATGATCGGTCATGCCAGAGCGGTTCACGAGGCCCACGATCTGCGCCTGAGGGTGGTGGTGATGGGCCAGCGCATGGCTGAGGCCCATATTGCCGAGACCGGCGATCAGGACACGGGTCATTTGACGGCTCCACTTGTGATGCCGCGGATCAGCTGCCGCGAGAAGATGACATAAAGGACCATGACCGGCAGGATCGCCATGCTGAGCGCCGACAGAACCGCGTTCCAGTCGGTGACGAACTGGCCGATGAAGACCTGGCTGCCCAGCGTCAGGGTCTTGGTTTCCTCGGCCGGGGCCAGGATCAGCGGGAACCACAGGTCGTTCCAGATCGGGATCATGTTGAACACTGCCACCGTCGCCATGGCGGGGCGCACCAGCGGCAGCACCAGGCGAAAGAAGATGGTGTATTCGCTCAGCCCGTCGATCCGGCCCGCATTCTTCAGATCGTCGCTGACCTGACGCATGAATTCGCTGAGGATGAACACGGCCAGCGGCAGGCCTTGGGCGGTATAGACCAGGATCAGCGCCCAGAGCGTGTTGACCAGCCCGCTGGCCACCATCAGCTCCAGAATGGCGACGGTGCCAATACGGATCGGGATCATGATCCCAAGCGCCAGATAAAGGCCCATCAGCGTGTTGCCCCGGAACCGGTATTCGCTGAGCGCAAAGGCCGCCATGGCCCCGAACATGAGGACAAAGAACAGCGAGGCCACCGTCACGATCATCGAGTTCTGAAAATAGAGGAAGAAATCCCCCTGTTTCATCACCGTCTGATAGCCGATCATCGAGAAGCTGTCGGCATCGGGCAGGGCCAGCGGCTCGCGAAAGATCGCCTTGCGGGTCTTGAAGCTGTTGATCAGGATCACAAAGACCGGGAACAGCGCGATGCAGGTATAGAGGATCAGTGCCCCATGCATGGCAAAGGTATTGGCGGGGTTGCGGCGGGCCTTGTTCATCTCGTGTCCCCCTCAGAACTGATAGCGGCGGATCCGGGTCTGGATCGCAAAGAGATAGACACAGACACCCAGCAGGATGATCGCGAACATCGCGGTGGCAATCGCCGAGCCCATATGCGGATCGCCCAGTTGCAGCTGAAAGCCGAAGAAGGTGCGATACATGAAGGTGCCCAGGATATCGGTTGCGAAATTCGGCCCCGCCAGCGCGCCCTGTGCCGCATAGATCAGGTCGAACGCGTTGAAATTGCCCACAAATGTCAGGATCGAGATGATACCGATCGAGGGCAGGATCAGCGGCAGTTTGATCTTCCAGAAGGCGGCCATGCCGGTTAGCCCCTCGACCTCGGCGGCCTCCAGTATCTCTTCGGGGATCGACAACAGCGCGGCATAGATCAGCATCATCGGGATGCCCACGAACTGCCAGACCGAGATCAGCGCCAGCGTGGTCAGCGCGTATTCCTCCTTGCCCAGCCAGGGCGCGAACAGCGCTTTCAGGCCGATGGCGTCCAGCATGTCGGGGGCGATGCCCCAGATCGGGCTTAGGATCAGTTTCCAGGCAAAGCCCACGATGACAAAGCTGAGGATGGTCGGAATGAAGATGGCCGAACGGTAAAAGGCGGCAAAACGCAGGCGCGGATGGCTGAGGATCGCGGCCAGCGCGATGCCGATCGGGTTCTGCACCAGCATATGGATGAAGAAGAACCAGAAATTGTTGCCCAGCGCGTTCCAGAATGCCCCCGACCAGTTCGGATCGCCAAACAGGCGGCGGAAATTGTCGAGCCCGACAAACACCCGCACCTGATCCGCCTCGCTGTAAAGGGCGAGCCGCAAGGTGTTGAAAAGAGGGAAGATCATGATCGCGGTATAGACCAGCACCGCAGGTGCAAGAAAGACCACGACATGCCATTTGATGCGACCTGCGCCCATGGTATGCCTCATCCGGTCGGGGCCGGCCCCGTCAGGCGGAGCCGGCGGATTTCAGGTTACTTCTGCGGGTCGTACCAGCTGGCCAGCCCGTCCTGCAGCCGCTTGCCCGCGTCCTCGGGGCTTTCGGCGCCCTTGATCACCTGAACCGAGGCGTTCCAGGTCTCGTTTTCCAGGTTCGGCGTGCCGCGCGACAGGATCTGATAGGTCGAACGGATGGTCGAGCCGCATTCGCCGCGCCAGCTGACGAATTCCTGCGCCAGAGGATCCTGCATCGGCACGTCAAAGCTCGACAGCGAGAAGAAGCCGGGCAGGGCGTTGGCATAGATATTGGCAAACTCTTCGGAGCCGACCCAGTCTAGGAAGGTTCGCGCGGCCTCGGCATTGGGCGAGGCGGCGTTCAGGCCGATGGCGATATCGGTATGGTCCGAGATATAGCACTTGTCGCCCGCATTCTGCACCGGCGGCTTGAAGGCGCCCATTTCGAAATCGGCCTGTGCGTTGAACCCGGTGATCTCCCAGCTGCCGGCAGGATAGATCGCGGCGCGGCCCAGGGTGAACAGGTTCTGACTGTCGGGATAGGTCTGCGCCTCGTACCCGTCGCCCAGATAGTTGCCCCATTTGGCCAGCACGCGATAAGGCGCGACCCAGGCCTCGTCGGTCAGCTTCTGGTCGCCGCTGATCAATGCCAGGCGGCCTTCCTCGCCCTTCCAGTAGTTCGGGCCGATATTGTTGTATCCCATTGTGGCTGCTTCCCACTGGTCGTTGGTGCCCATCGCCATCGGGATATAGCTGCCATCCGCCTTGATCTTCTCCAGTACGTCAAAGAACTCGGCCTCGGTCTCGGGCACGCTCAGCCCCAGCTCGGCAAAGGCGTCCTTGTTGTAGATGAAGCCATGGATGACCGAGGCCATCGGCACGCAGAAGGTGGCGGCGCCGTCATCGGTCTGCCAGGCGGATTTCGCCACGTCCGAGAAATTGGCCATGCCGGCCAGATCGCTCAGATCGGCCAGGTGGCCGTTCTGGTAGAGGCCCAGCGAGGTGTCGAATGGGCGGCAGGTGATCAGGTCACCGGCCGAACCCGCGTCGAGCTTGGCGTTCAGCACGGCGTTGTATTCCGCCGGGGCCGAGGGGGTGAACTTGACCTTGATGCCGGGGTTGCTGGCCTCGAAGGCGGGAATGATCTTGTCCTGCCACAGGGTCAGGTCGTCGTTGCGCCAGCTTTCGATGGTCAGGGTCGTTTCCGCCCAGGCCGTGCCGCCAAGTGCGGTCGATGCCAAAAGAACGGCGCTCAATACTTTGGTTTTCATGTGTTTTCTCTCCCTTGGTCTGTGTTTTTTTTGAGTTCCGCCAGTGCCGGGCGCAAATGGCCACCGGTCCGGTTCAACAACGTGCTTGCCTGTTCCCGTGTAGCGGCGCCGGCGGCGATCAATACCGCTTCCTTGACGTGACCACCGGCCAGATCGAGCGCCCGCCGGGGCGCGGCGCCGGGAACGATCCGCTCAACGATGCCCAATGCGCGCTGGCGCAATTTGTCATTGTCGGCGATCAGGTTGACCATCATGCCGTCGTGCACATGGCCCAGCCGGACCGCCATCAGCGTCGAGATCATGTTCAGCACTGCCTTTTGCGCCGTTGCCGCGCCCAGCCGGGTCGATCCGGCGATCACTTCGGGCGGTGTGGGTAGATGGATGGCGCAATCGGCCTGCGCCAGAAGGGGCGTGCCGGCATTGTTGGCTATCGCCACGATCCGCGCGCCGGATGCGGCTGCGATACGGGTGAAAGCGATTGGATAAGGTGTTGTTCCACTTGCGGAAAGCGCGATCACAATGTCACCACTTTTCACCCTGCGCGCGGCCTGTTCGGCCTCTTGCACATCATCCTCGGTATGGCCGGGCATGGCGGCGGTCACGGGGACGCCACCGGCCATATGGATGTGGATGCGCTCGGGGGCGATGCCGAATGTGCCGGGCAATTCAACGCCGTCTGCCAGCCCCATCAGCGCCGACGAACCGGCTGCTGCATAGTGGATGTCGCCGCCGGTTTGCAGGGTCTGCGCAACCAGTGCTGCCGCCGCGTCGATCTGCGGCAGACAGGTTTGGATGACGCCGAGCGCGCTCTGCTGGCCTTGCAACAGCAAGGCGAGAATCTGCGGGCCGGGGCGGGTGTCCAATCCCCGTGCCTCGTCTCGCAATGTCTCGGTCTGCGGCAGCATATGATTCCCCTGTGGCTGGTATATCTAATACCTATTTAATACCTTTTGTCTACCTCCTTCCAATTTTGGGCCGTAAATCTACTCTAATCGAGCGAAATTCATGCCAAGTATCGCACAAAGGTCTTTATTGGCATTGAGAGGTATTATAAAGGTATTGCATGTGTGAGTCTGGCTTTCCATATCTGATTGCGGTCGATGGCGGGGGAACCTCCTGCCGGTTTGCCTTGCAGGCGGGCGCCATTCGGCACGAACTGCGCCTGGGCAGCGCCAATGTGTTTTCCAATCGTACCGGGGCCTTGTCCACCTTGAACGAGGGGTTGGCGCGGCTTGTGGTTCAGGCGGGTCTGCCGACCGAAAGTCTGGCCGACATTCCTGTTTTTGCAGGGCTTGCCGGCGTGATCGATAACACTGCGGCCCGAGAGGTCGCCGCCGCCCTGCCGTTGCGCCATGTCGAGGTGGCCGACGACCGCTTGCCCGCCGTGGTGGGCGCGCTGGGGAAGCGGACCGGTTGCCTGATCGGGGTCGGGACCGGCTCATTTCTGGGGCGTCAGGATGCCGATGGCATCCGTCTGATCGGCGGTCACGGCTGGTCGTTGGGTGACGAGGCCTCGGGCTGTTGGCTGGGCATGGCCTTGTTGCGCAGCTGTCTCTGGGCGCAGGACGGGCTGGAGTCAGTCACGCCGCTGGTTGCGGCGGTGGCGGAGAGGGTCGGCGCGGGCAGCGAGGCCATCATACGGTTCTCGGCCAAGGCGGGGCCTGCTGATTATGCGGCGCTGGCGCCCATGGTGGTCGAGGCCGCCGAGGCGGGCGATCCCCTAGGGCAGGCGCTGATGCGGGCAGGGGCCGACTATCTGTCCCGCGGCCTGCGCGCGCTTGGCTGGCAGCCGGACGAGGAGATCTGTGCCCTAGGTGGCTTGGCCGGATGCTATACGGCTTTCCTGCCCGCGGACATGTCCGGCGCGCTTGTCCCCGCACGGGGAACGGCGCTGGATGGCGGGCTGGAAATGGCCCGCCGGCTGGCGGAACGCAGCGCGAGGGGAGCGGCATGAGCGGCGATACCATGCAAACCATCGAGGCCCATCTGCGCCCCGGCGCCTGGGTCGAGGACGCGGCGGGGCCGCTCTATGTGCGGCTTCGCAAGCGGATCGAGCAGAGCATCGACAGCGGGTTGCTGGCCAAGAGCGCGCCCTTGCCGGGCGAGCGCGAGATTGCCAGCCTGACCGGCTTGTCGCGCGTCACCGTACGCCGGGCGATGCAGGAGCTGGTCGATCGCGGCATCATCGTTCAGCGCCAGGGCTCGGGCAGTTTCGTGGCCGATGCCGCGCCCAGGGTCGAGCAATCATTGTCGCACCTGACCTCGTTCACCGAGGATATGGAGCGGCGCGGTCTGAACGTTACCAGCGAATGGCTGACGCGGGGTGTGTTCATTCCGTCGCCCGAAGAGGTTATGGCGCTGGCGCTCAGCTCGGGCGAGGAGGTGGCGCGCGTCGCCCGTCTGCGCCGCGCCGATGGGCGGCCGATGGCGATCGAACGGGCCTCGCTTCCGACCGATATCCTGCCGGATCCGCAGATCGTCTCGTCATCGCTCTATGCGGTGCTTGAACGTGACGGCAACCGACCGGTGCGGGCGCTGCAACGGATCTCGGCGGTCAATCTGGGGGCAGAGGACGCAGCGCTGCTGGGGGTTGAACCCGGTACGGCGGGGCTTCGCATCATCCGTACCTCGTACCTGCCGAACCGGCGGGTCATCGAATTCACCCGATCCCTTTACCGCGCGGACGCCTACGATTTCGTGGCCGAACTGCGCCTTGGCAACAGCTAGGACTGATCATGACCCAGCATATCACGCGCATGCGGCGCGAGATCGACGAAATCCCTGACGCGGTGCAGCGTCTGCTGGACCACGGGGCGCAGGATGTGGCCCGGTTGGCTGCCGTGATGCGCCTGCGCGATCCGCTGTTTATCGCGACGGTGGCGCGCGGCTCGTCCGATCATGTCTGCACCTATCTGAAATATGCCGCCGAGCTGCTGCTGGGCCTGCCGGTTGCCTCGATTGGCCCTTCGGTGGCCTCGGTCTATGATGCGCGGCTCAGGCTTGAGCGCGCACTTTGCCTGTCGGTGTCACAATCGGGCAAGAGCCCCGATATCGTCGCCATGGCCCGCAATGCAGGGCGCGACGGGGCGCTGAGCGTGGCGCTGACCAACGATGCCGCTTCGCCCCTGGCCAGGGTCAGCGATCATACGATCGACATCCATGCAGGGCCCGAGCTGAGCGTCGCGGCAACCAAGACCTTTGTCACCTCGGCGGTGGCCGGGTTGATGCTGTTGGCCGACTGGGCCGAGGATGAGGGGCTGCGCGTCGCGCTTGGCAACCTGCCCGAGACGCTGGCGGCGGCGAGCCGCATCGATTGGCCCGAGATGCGCGCCGCCATCGGCGCGCGGCCGTCGCTCTTCACTCTGGGGCGAGGCACCGCACTGGCGGTGTCCAACGAGGCGGCGCTGAAATTCAAGGAGACCTGCCAGTTGCATGCCGAGAGCTATTCCTCGGCCGAGGTTCTGCACGGGCCGGTCTCGATCGTCGAGGAGGGGTTCCCGGTGCTGGGCTTTGCCGCAGGCGATGCGGCCGAGGCGCCGCTGGCCGATATCGCTGACCAGATCGCAGCCAAGGGTGCCACCGTGTTTGCGACCACAGGTCGGGTGACCCGCGCCCATACGCTGGAACGCGTGCGCAGCGGCCATCCCCTGACCGATCCGCTGAGTCTCATCGTGTCCTTTTATGCCATGGTCGAGGCCTTCGCCTCGGAGCGCGGGATCGACCCGGACGCGCCGCGCCATCTCAACAAGGTGACGGAGACGGTATGACCCTTGCCCTGTCCGGAGCCCGCATCCTGACGCCCGAAGGCGTTGTCGAGGGGCACGCGCTGCTGGTCGAGGCGGGGCTCATCCTGCGGGTCGCAGCCGAAGAATCGGTTCCCACCGACGCACGGCATCTGCGCCTCGAAGGGGGGTGGCTTGCGCCCGGTTTCGTCGATCTTCAGGTCAATGGCGGCGGCGGCGTAATGCTGAACAACGCGCCCTCTGTCGACAGCCTGCGCCGGATGTCCGAAGCGCATGGCCGGATCGGGGCGACCACAATCCTGCCGACGCTGATCACCGACGCGCCCGAGGTGGTCGCCGCCGCCATCGCTGCGGTCGAGGCAGCGGTGGCAGAGGGCGTTCCTGGGATCGCTGGCCTGCATCTGGAAGGGCCGCACCTGGCGCTGTCGCGCAAGGGTGCGCATGATCCGGCATTGATCCGTCCGATGGGCGACGACGATCTTGCGCTGTTGCTGGAGGCGGCGCGGCGGCTGCCGCTGCTCAAGGTCACGCTGGCGACCGAAAGCGTGACGCCGGAGCAGATCCGCGCGTTGAGCGCTGCCGGGGTGCTGGTGTCGCTGGGTCATACCGATGCGCGTTTCGAGGACTGCCGCGCAGCTGCAGATGCGGGGGCGGCCTGTGTCACCCATCTGTTCAATGCACAAAGCCAGATGGGCAATCGTGAACCGGGCGTGGTGGGCGCGGCACTGGCGCTGGGGGCGCTGTCGGCGGGGATTATCGCCGATGGCATCCACGTGCATCCCGCCTCGCTGGGCAATGCGATCCGGGCCAAGGCCGGTCCGGGACGGGTGTTTCTGGTCAGTGATTCCATGGCGACGGCGGGGTCCGATATCGATTCGTTCACGCTCAACGGGCGCGAAATCCGACGCAACGGGGACCGGCTGACACTTGCCGATGGGACCCTCGCCGGGGCGCATCTCGAGCTGGCGCAGGCGATACGCAACGTGATGGCCATGGCCGGGCTGGATGTGTCTGAGGCGGTCCGCATGGCCACGCGCTCGCCTGCCGATTTGATCGGACGCGCAGACCTGGGGCGGCTTGCGCCCGGCGCGCGGGCTGACCTGGTGCATCTGGACGATCGATTGGCGCTGCGCCGGGTGTGGCGCGCTGGTCAGGAGATCGGCTGAGACTATTGGAATGCGGGGCGCTCCCGCCTGTCGTTGGGGTTTTCTGACGAAAACCCCGCCTCCCGTTGGGCCGGGCGCCGTGCTGTGCACGGCGCGGGGGCTCTGCCCCCGAGAGACAAAATTCGACGAATTTTGTCTCCTCCCCCGGAGTATTGCGGGCGAAATGAAAGACCTGTCACGCCGGGTGCAGTGAGACCGGCAGGCCGTTGAAGGCGGCATTGCCGCTGAGCGGGTCGGTGCGGCGGTCGTCGGTCAGGTCGTTGATCGAAACGGTCCGGTTTTGTGTCGCTGCCGAAAGGTGGCCTCCTTGCTGGCCCCAGCCCTGGGGGATGGAGACGACGCCCGGCGCCATGGCCTCGGTCACTTCGACAGGCAGGGTGACCGTGCCGGCCGCGCTGGTGACGCGGGCTGGCGCGCCGTCGGCGAGGCCGAGGCGGGTGGCATCGCTCGGGTTCACCTCGACCGTGCAACGATTGCGGCCCTTGACCAGGCGCGGGCTGTTCTGGGTCCAGCTGTTGTGGCTGCGTGCCTGTCTCCGTCCGATCAGGGTGAAGGGATGCGCGGGATCGGGGGTGTCACCGCTGGCCAGCAGGCGCGGCAGGTCGTCCAGAAATGCCTGTGGCGCCAAATCAAGCCGCCCGTCGGGTGTCTCCAGCCGGTCGGTCAGGTTGGGTACCAAGGGACCCAGATCGCGCGGTCGGCCTTTCTCTTGCAGCGCCGCGAGCGAGACATTATCGCCGTGGAACCCCTGCGCTAACAGCATCGCCAGCATCTGATCGGGGGCTGGGCCGATCTGGTTGGCGCCGGTCAGCTTTGCGGTCAGCCGGGCGATCACCTCCCATTCGGCCGGATTGCCTTGCGGCGGTGCAAAGATCGGCGGTGCATAGCCCACCGTGTTGCGCACCGCGAATGTGTGGAACACCATGTCATAGACCGTCTCTTCGAGCGCCACGGTACCGGGCAGGATCAGGTCGGCGTGCCGGGTGGTGTCGTTCACATGAATGTCAAGCGACATCATGAAATCGAGCCCCTGAAGCGCGCGTTCGATGCGTCGCCCATTGGGCGCTGTCAGCACCGGATTGCCCGCCACGGTCACCAGCGCGCGGATCTGGCCGGGGCCGGGGGTTTCGATCTCTTCGGCGAGCACCGAGACCGGAAATTCGCCATTGTAGAGCGGCTGGCCCGACACCCGCGAGCGCCGCTCGGGATAGCGGCGGGACTTGCCCCTGCGCGAGGTCATGCCGACATAATCCACCGCCGGGGTGGTGAACATGGCGCCGCCTTCGCGGTCGAAATTGCCGGTCACGATGTTGAGCGCGTTGGTGGCCCATTGGCAGAGCGTGCCAAAGCTTTGCGTCGAGGCACCCATGCGGGCGTAGCAGGCGGCGCGGGGGGCGGCGGCGAAATCGCGGGCCAGTTGGCGGATGGTGTCAGCGCCGATCCCGGTGACCTGGGCGGCGCGTTCGGGGGTGAAAGGGGCGGCAGCGGCGCTCAGCCGGTCCAGCCCATCTGTCAGCGGTTCCAGGTGGCGCAGGCGGGCAGGGCCGTCCGACAGGATCACATGCAGCATCGCCATCAGCAGCCAGGCGTCGCTTTCGGGACGGATGAAGTGATGCTCCCCCGCGCGCTCGGCGGTCTCGGTCCGGCGCGGGTCGATCACGACAACCCGGCCGCCGCGCGCCTTGATCGCGTCGATGCGGCGGCCATAGCCCGGCGCTGTCATCATCGAACCGTTCGAAACCACCGGGTTGCCACCGATGATCAACAGGAAATCGGTGCGGTCGATATCGGGGATCGGCATCAGCATCGGGTGGCCCAGCATGTGGATCGAGGCGACGTGATGGGGGATCTGATCGGCGGTGGCCGAGCTGTAGCGGTTGGCGGTGCCGATCGCCTTGACCAGCGCCGGCAGGTTCAGAAGGTTGCCGAATTTATGCGCGTTGGGATTGCCCAGATAGACGCCCACCGCGTCGCGGTCATGGGCGGCCTGCACGGCGCGGATACGCTCGGCGGCATGGTCAAACGCCGCCTCCCAGCTGATTTCCTCGAAATCAGTGCCGCGTTTCAGCAAAGGTTTGGTCACCCGGTCGGGATCGGTGCGGAAATCCTGCAAGGCGACCGCCTTGGGGCAGATATGGCCGCGTGACAGCGGATCCTCGGGGTCGGGGCGGATCGACAGAACGTCGTTGTCGTCATGTGTGATGATCAGGCCGCACATGGCCTCGCAGATATTGCAGCTGCGGTGCTGGGTGCGGAGCTGGGTGCTTGGGGCTGACATGGGGCATCACCGATCATGGGGCTGGACACAAAACGGGCGCCCGAAACCTTCGGACGCCCGCGTTTTTCAGATCTTATTCCTCGTGGACCTTGGCCCAGCCGCCGTTCTCGACCTTGAGAACATAGACCGAGTCCGCGCCCTGGTGATCGTCGGGACCATAGTTGATATGGTTGCCGACCAAATCGTCCTGATAGTCGAGCGATTCCATCGCGGCAATGAAGCTTTCATGGGTCAGATCGGGGCCTGCGGCCTCGAGCGCCATGACCATCTGCTGGGCTGCGGCATAGCCGAGCATGGCAAAGCCTTGCGGGTCTTCACCGGTTGCGGCCTTGTATTCCTCGATGAAGGCTTTCGGGGCCGGCTCGTCTGCACGCGCCCACAGGTCCTGCCAGCTTGCCGCAGCATAGAACCCTTCGGTCACGCCGCCGGGAACCTGCGCCACCACGGTCAGGAAGCTGGCCGAGGTGCCCATGAATTGCATGTCGGACAGGCCCATCTTCTTGGCGGTGCCGACGATGGTGATCGCCTGACGTACGCCCAAAGCGATCGTCACGATCTGGCAGCCCGATTCCTTGAGTTTGCTGAGCGAGCCTACGAAATCGGTCTCATCCGGCTTGTGGGTGGTCTCGGCGGCAAAGGTCAGACCCGCTTCCTCGACCCCGGCCTTGGTGCCTTCGAGGATCTCCTTGCCAAAATCGGTGGGCAGATACATGGTGCAGACATTCTTGGCCCCATGTGCGCTGGCCAGATATTTCACGCCCACCCGGCTCTGGTCGAAATAGCTCGAGAACGAGGTGAACTTGTTGCCCATCGGTTCCTGGATCATCTGACGCGCTGCCGACAGCGGGGCGATGTTCGGAATGCCCATCGGATCGATCAGCTTGAACCCGGCCAGGTTCATCGGCGTGCCGAGGTTCTGCATCATCGCAAAGACCTTGTCGCGGTTCAGCAGCTTGTTGAAGCCCTGCATCGCGCGTGGCATCTGATAGCCGTGATCTTCGACCACGTAGCGGATCTTGCGCCCATGCACGCCGCCTGCGGCGTTGACCTTGTCGAAATAGACATTGGCGCCCTTGGTGGCGGGCACGCCCACGGCTGCGAAGATGCCGCTCAGGTCGTTGACCGCGCCGATGACGACCTCGTCATCGGTCACACCCTGGGTTTCGGCGCTGGCCAGACCTGCTGCCGCGGTCAGCGCAGTGGCCGCCAGCAGACCCTTGATCATATTCTTCATGTTATTCCTCCCTTTGGATATCCCTGTTGTTATTTGTACATATCTTCGATGAGATGTGCGTGTTTCTTTTCGACAAAACTGCGTTTCAGTTTCATCGTCGCGGTCAGCTCATCGTCTTCGGCGGTCAGCAACACGTCGATCAGGCGGAAATCCTTGATCTGCTCGACCCGCGCGAATTCCTTGTTCACCTGTGCGACCTCGGCCGCGATCAGCTCGCGCACCTCCTTGGCGGCGCAGAGCGAGGCGAAGTTCGAAAACGGTACCTTGCGATCCTGCGCGAATTTCTCGACGTTTTCCTGATCGATCATGATCAGACAGGTCAGGAACTTGCGCTTGTCTCCGACAATCACCGCGTCGGAGATGTAATGGCTGAATTTCAGTCGGCTCTCGATTTCGGCGGGGGTGATGTTCTTGCCCCCGGCGGTGATGATGATGTCCTTGAGCCGCCCGGTGATGGTGACATATCCATCGGCATCCATCCGCCCGATATCGCCCGTGCGCAGCCAGCCATCGTCGGTAAAGCTTTCGGCGGTCTTTTCGTTGTTGCGCCAGTAGCCCTTGAAGATATTCAGCCCCTTGACTTGTATCTCGCCCCCCTCGGCGATACGCACCTCGATGCCGGGAACCACCTTGCCGATGGTGCCGATCCGGTTTTCCTCAGGCGTGTTGATGGTGGCGATCCCGGCGGTTTCGGTCATGCCGTAGCCTTCGACCAGCGGCACGCCGATGGCCCAGTACCATTTCAGCAGCTCGGGCGAGATCGGCGCCGCCCCGGTGCCGCCCCGGCGCATCTTGTCCATGCCCAGCATCCGGCGCAGGTTGCGCAGGACCAGCCTGTCCCAGAGCCAGAAATTGGCGGCCACACCGGCGGGAACCGGTTTGTTTTCAATCAGGTATTGCGCACGCTTCATGCCTGCCCGCAGCGCCATGCCAAAGGCCGCGCGCCCGCTGGGCGTGGCCTCTTGCGCCAGGATCAGCACCTGGGAATAGATCTTCTCCCACACCCGCGGTACCGCGGTAAAGGTGGCGGGCGAGACCTCTTGCAGGTTGGCAAACACCGTCTCGGGGCTTTCGGCGAAATTCACCGTGCATTTGGAGGCGAGCGGGAAATAGATCGACACGTCGCGTTCCAGGATGTGGCAGAGCGGCAGAAAACACAGCTGCTCGTCGGTCTCCTCGGTCGGCAACCTGTGGGCGCCCGCCTCGATCCCGGCCATGATGTTCTCGTGCGTCAGCATCGCGCCCTTGGGCATGCCGGTGGTGCCCGAGGTATAGATCAGCAGCGCCACATCCTCGGGCCGGATCTGGGCGATCTCGGCCTCGAACGCGCCCGGCTCTTCCTTCTCCGCCTCGCGGCCGATCTCATAAAGCCTGTCGATCATCAAACAGCGGGGATGGTTCAGGTCATGCAACCCCTCATCCTCGAGAATGATGACGTTGAGCAGGCCGGGAACCTCGCCTTCGATCTGCAGGTACTTGTCCAGCTGTTCCTCGTTCTCGGCGATCAGGAACCGGCTGTCGCTGTCGTTGATCAGGTATTTCAGCTGGCTGGCCGAGTCGGTGGTATAGACCCCCGAGGCGATGCCGCCGACGGCCTGAATGCCCATGTCGAACCAGGCCCATTCCTTGCGGTCCTCGCTGAGGATCGAGACGACCTCGCCGCGTTTCAGCCCCAGCTTGCGCAGGGCAAGGCCGATCCATTTGGCGTGCTGCCAGTAATCGGCCCAGGAATAGGATTTCCAGATGCCGAAATCCTTCTCCCGATGCGCGGTGCGGGTGCCCAGCTCGGCGCAGCGTTTCTGGAACAGGGCCGAGATCGTGGTGGTGCCGTCCACCAGCACCGGGCGCTGGCCCGGAGTGGCGTTGAACGTGACCCCGTTGATCACGGTCTGGGCGGGCAGGGTGCGTGTATCCATCTTGCTCACCTCTTTCGTTAGCGCCAGGTTTTCTTGCGTTTCCAGCGGCGGTTCTCCCGCGCGCCTTCCTCTTGCACACCCAGATAGAAGTTCTGGATGTCCTCGGATGCCATCAGCGATTGCGCCGAACCGTCCATGACGATGCGCCCGACCTCCATCACATAGCCATGATCGGCCAGCTCCAGCGCCGCGCTGGCATTCTGTTCGACCAGCATCATGGTCATGTTCTGCTCTTCGTTGAGCCGTTTGAGGATGGCAAAGATCTCTTGCACCAGCAGGGGCGACAGGCCCAGGCTAGGTTCGTCCAGCAGCATGATGCGCGGATTGGCCATCAGACCCCGGCCAATGGCCAGCATCTGCTGTTGCCCGCCCGACAGCGTGCCCGCCTCCTGGTTGCGGCGCTCCTTCAGGATCGGGAAATAGCTGAACACCAGTTCCCGGTCGTGTTCGATCTGCGCCTTGTCGGTGGCCGTATACGCGCCCAGGCTCAGGTTCTCGTCCACCGTCAGCAGCGGGAACACCTCACGCCCCTCGGGTACATGCACGATGCCCTTTTGGACTACCTTGTGCGGTTCCGATCCCTGGATTTCCTCGCCGTCAAACGTGATGGTGCCCTTTTCGGGATCCATCACGCCCGAGATGGTCTTCATCAGCGTGGTCTTGCCGGCGCCATTGGCGCCCAGGATCGAGACGATCTGCCCCGGGCGCACCTCGAGCGAGACGCCACGGATGGCCATGATCGGGCCGTAAAAGCTTTCGATATTGCGGATTTTCAGAATGGGCTCGGTCATGCGGCCTTCCCCAGATAGGCTTCGATCACGGCGGGGTCGGATTGCACCTGCGCCGGTGTGCCCAGCGCCAGCTTCGCCCCGTCTGCCATGGCCAGCACCCGGTCGCTCACGCCCGAGACCAGCCCCATGTCATGTTCCACCATCAGCACGGTAATCCCCATCTGGCGGCGGATATCGTCGATCCACCAGCGCATGTCGTTGGTCTCCTCGACCGACAGACCCGAGGCCGGTTCGTCCAGTAGCAACAGCTTGGGATCGGTGGCCAGCGCGCGGGCCACCTCGACCACCTTGCGCACGCCATAGGGCAGGCCGGCGATATACTTGTCGCGATAGGCCTGGAGATCGAGAAAGTCGATGATCTCCTCCACTTTCTCGCGGTTCTCCATCTCTTGTCGCCGCGCCGAGGGGGTGAACAGGATCTCCGAGAACAGGTTGGTGCGGCGATGCCGGTGGCGTCCCACCAGCAGGTTTTGCAACACGGTGGCATGTTCAAAGAGTTCGATGTTCTGGAACGTGCGCGCCACTCCATAGGCGGCCACGCCCGACGGCTTGACCTCCAACAGGTTGTGCCCGTCGAACCGGATCTGGCCCGCATAGGGGTCGTAAAAGCGCGAGATCAGGTTGAACACCGTCGACTTGCCCGCCCCGTTGGGGCCGACGATGGCAAAGACCTCGCCCTCTTCGACGGAGAAGGACAGGTTGTCCACCGCCGTCAGCCCGCCGAATTTCAGGGTGACGTTTTCCAGCTCCAGCAGGCTCATCTCAGGCGCTCCGTCTTCAGATAGGATTTCTGCCGCTTGAACATGTCCTTGCGGTAGAAGGGGAACAGCTCGAAGAAGGTGCGGATCTTCAGCCAGCGGCCATAGATGCCCATCGGCTCGAGCAGGATGAAGGCGATCAGGATCATGCCGAAGATCCCGAATTCCAGCCCCGGAATGGCCACGGTGCTGCCGCCAAAGACGGCGCCCACGTATTCCTTGGAGATCGAGAGGAACTGCGGCAGAAAGCCGATCACGATAGCGCCGAAAAAGGCCCCGTGGATCGAGCCCAGCCCGCCGATCACGATCATCATCAACAGCTCGATCGAGATCACCACGCTGAAGGTCTCGTTGTTGAAGGCGCCGGCAAACAGGCCCATGAAAGCGCCCGCCCAGCCGGTGACCATGCACGACAGGCCGAACGAAATGGTCTTGGCCCGTGCGATATCGACACCCATCGCCTGAGCCGATACCTCGCTGTCACGCACCGCGATGAAGCTGCGCCCCAGCGGAGAGCGGAGCAGATTGATATAGCCCAGCGTTACGATCACGGTGACCGCCAGCACCAGCCAATAGAACAGCATCGGCGTGCCCCAGCGGTCGATGGTCAGGCCAAAGAGGTCGATCCCGGCGATGTACTTGCCGCCGACGCCGCCGGTCCAGGGTTCGGTCAGCACGATGATGTCGTCGACAAGGATCGAAAGGGCCAGCGTGAAGATGGCCAGATAGATGCCGTGCAGCCGCAAGGCAGGGATCGCCACCGTGGCGCCGATCAGCCCGGTGATCACCCCGGCCAGCGGAAAGGCGATGATAAAGGGCACACCCGCTTCGAGCAGGATGACATTGGCATAACAGCCAAAGGCCAGAAAGGCCGCGTGGCCCAGGCTGGCCTGACCGGTATGGCCGGTCAGCACCATCAGGCCCATGCCCGCGATGGCCCAGATCAGCACATTGGTCAGCTCGCCCAGGTAGAACGCGTCCAGCAGCCAGGGCGCGGCCACCACGATGGCCAGCAGGATCATGTAGAGGCTCAGCTGATAGCCATCCTTCCAGGGGCGGATATCCTGCATGTAGTCGGTTTTGAAAACGATGCGCATGATCTCAGACCTTCTTCACGCGGACCTGGCTGAACAGGCCGTGGGGACGGAAGACCAGCACCGCCACAAGCAGCGCATAAGGCGCGATCTGGCTGTAACCGGCGGCGATATAGCGGCTGGCAAAGGGTTCGATGACACCGACGATCAACCCGCCCGCAAGCGCGCCGGGCAGGCTGCCAAATCCGCCGATCACGGCGGCGGCAAAGGCCTTGATGCCCAACAGGCCGGTCGAGGGATCGACCGAACCCTTTGCGGCAAACAGGATGCCCGCAACCGCGGCCACCGCGCCGGCCAGCGCCCAAATAAAGCCCTGCACCCGCTTGACCGGGATGCCCATGTAATAAGCGGCCAGCTGGTTCTGCGAGGCGCCCTGCATCGCCAGGCCCAGCTTGGTGCGGCTGAAGAACAGGTAGAGCGACCCGGTCAGCGCCAGGGTGACGATGATCACCGCCACATCCTCGAGCCCCAGGACCAGACCGCCGAACGACAGCTCCTTGCCCGCCAGCGGGTTTTGCAGCGTCTGCGGCTCGTGACCCCAGATCAGACCGGCGGCAAAGCGGATCACGAAACCCAGCGCGATGGTCAGGATCACAACCGCCGTCTGGCTTTCGCCGAACATGCGCCGGATCACCAGCCGGTCGAGCATATAGCCCAGCCCCGCCATGATCCCGATCGAGATCGGCAGCGCCAGCCAGAACGGCAGGCCCATATATTCGGTATTGGTCAGCCCGATGGTGACAAAGGCGCCCAGCATCATGAAATCGCCCTGCGCGAAGTTCACGGACTCGGTCGCCTTGTAGATCAGCACGAAGCCAAGCGCGATCAGGCCATAGACGCAGCCATTCGCCAGCCCGCTGATCAGCAGCTGTACGTTATCCAAGTTTTCCTCCCTGCGCCGGTTTTCCGGCGTCCTTTACAGCGCCCCGGCCCGCGCATCGGGCCAGGGGCTTGGTCCTCACTATGGCGTGATCATCACCTTTCCGTCAGTCTTTTTCAGAGCTTCGGCCAATCCTGACACAACGTCACGAAGCGGAAGGTGCCCCGACACATCGGTTTTCCAACGTCCGTCGGCAAAGCGCGCCTGCACCTCGGCCACCACGCGGGCCTGATCGGCCAGCGGGGTGGTCATCATCCACTGGGTGAGCCAGAACCCCTCGATTCGCTTGTTCATGAAGATAAGCTGACCCATCTGGGTCAGCACCGGCAATTCGGCGTCTAGCTTGCCATAAGACACCCAGCGCGCGCCGTTGGGCATGGCTGTAAAGATGCGCTCAGAGGTCTGGTCCGATACCGCGTCCAGGAACACACGCGGTTTCAGTGCCCGGCTGATGGCGGTGAATTTCTGAACCAGTTCGGGGTCCGAGGTCACCAGAACCTCGACCGCGCCCAATGCCTTGAGCGGTTCGACCGCTTCTGCCCGTCGCACCAGCGCGATGGGTTTCAGGCCCAGATCGCGTCCCAGCGACACCATCAGCTTGCCCAGCTGGCTGGTGGCTGCCGACACCACAAAGGCCTCGCCCTCGGAGCGGGCGATATCGACCATGGCCATGGCGGTCAGCGGGTTGACGATCTGCGCCGATCCGTCCTCGTCACTGATATCGGGGCGCAGTGGAATACACATCTGCGCCTTGGTCAGCACATATTCGGCCCAGGCACCCGAGCTGGCGGCGACAAAGGCGACGCGCTGGCCCACCAGTCCTTCGGCGCCCTTGCCCGCCGCGACCACGTCGCCGCAGCCTTCAAAGCCCGCCGGCGCGCCCTTGACGCGCGGCTGGCCGTATTCGCCCTTGATGAAATGCAGGTCCGAGGGGTTGACCGAGGCCATGCGTAGCCGGATCAGCGCCTCGCCGGGGCCGGGTTGCGGCACCGCAATCTCGCCCGGCTCCAGCCAGTCGGCCGCGTCCGCGATGGCCGGGCCGGTGGCCTTGCCGGAATACCCGTCGCCGGTCTGCAAGACGGCGAACATGGTGGTGGGGATATCTGTCATTGTCGTCCTCGATCAGGGTCAGGAGGGATGGGCCCGCAGGCCCTGCATGGCGAAGCGCACGATCTCTTCGATGATGGCTTCGTATTTCTGCGGCGTGTCGCTGGGGCGGGGGCGGAACCAGGCGACCGGCCCGTTCAGCGCGCTCATGAAGGTCTGTATTGTGATCGCCGGGTCGGGGCCGGCGCGCAGGCTGCCCTCGGCCAGCCCCTTGGCCAGCAATTCGCGGAACCGCGCCTCATAGGCATCGCGGCGCGCGATATGCTGGGACAGCGATTCCTTCTGAAAATCGGTCGTGGTGGTATAGCGGCGCATCAGCAGCCCGTCCTTCAGCACCAGCATGAAGGAATGGTGGAACAGCATCGCCCGCACATGGCCGCGCGCCATCGCCTCGAGCCGGTCCAGCACCGGAAGATCGGCCTGATAACCGGGATCTGTGGCTTGGAACACGATATCCATGCCCCGGTCGCGCACCGCGTTGAAAAGGTCCATCTTGGACGGGAAATAGTGATAGACTCGCCCCTTGGTCGCGCCAAGGTGCCGCGCCACCGTATCGATCGAGGTGGCGTCGAAACCACGGCTCTGGAAGCATTCGGCGGCGGCGTCAAGCAACTCCTCGTAGCGCTCGCTGCGGCTGGGGCTGTTGGTGGTGGTATCGCTCACGGGGCTTGTGCCTTCGGCTGTCTGCGGCGGAAAACATACTCTTGGGTATGAAGGATACATACGCGCGGGTATGGATCAATCCGACACTTGCGTGACGTGGCGGCAGACAGGGGAATGCGGCGCGGCGCCTTGGCAGGGTTCCGGGCAGAAATGAAAACGGGCGAAGCCGACTTTGCGGCCCCGCCCGTCGCGCGGTCAGGCTGTCTCGGTGCTCAGTTTGCCATCAGGGCGCGCAGGGCCTGCGCCTGGACCGAGATGGTCTCGGGGGCGGCCTCGATGCCGGACAGGATCTGGAGCACGCCGGTCTTGACCGTCGGGTTCAGTGCGCTTGTCTCGACCGCCTCGACCATGGTGTCATAGTCAAAGCCGGACTGGCTCAGCATGCCGTTGTCCTGCCAGTTCTTGAACAGTTCGGCGGCACCGGTCTGGGCGGCGGCAACCTGTTCGCCGACAGCGGTGGCGGCGCCTGTCGCGGCCTCGGTGGCGGTATCGACGGCATTGCCGGCGGTCTCAGCCGCTTGCGAGGCGGCCTCGGCGGCGGCTTCGGTCGCCTGATCCACAGCCTGAGCGGCGGAATCGTTTGCGCCTTCAGCGGCCTGGCTGGCGGCCTCGCCCACCTGGTCGAGGGTTTCGGTCACGGCGGTGGTTGCCTGATCCACCGCCTGAGCGGCGGCTTCGGCGGCCTGTTCGGCGGCGGTCCGGGCCTGCTCCGCCGCAGTTTCGGCAGCGGTTTGGGCCTGTTCGGCGGCCGGTTGCTCGATCGGTTCGGCGACCGGCTCGGCCGGGGTCACTGCGGTGCTTTGCGGCGCTTCGGCCTGCTGGTCTCCTTGTGTAAAAAAGACATAGGCCCCGGCGCCGATGGCGCCGAGAGCGACGAGGATGAGAATGCGATTCATTGCGGTCTCCCGTGACTTGGATGGGCCCTAGATGGGGTGGCACGAGAGGCGGCACTAGGGGGAAATTTCCGTTTGTACGGGTAGTTTTGCCAACGGGCGTCTTTTCGCGGATGGCGGTGACGGCAACAGGCAACAAGCCGCCGTTCCGGGCCTAGCGATAGGTGCGCTGATCCATCGGCGTGGTCTCGATTGCGGTCAGGATCCGCTGCAGCAACAGCTCCTCGGCCCGATTCTTGACGGTTGCCGGATTCCAGACCACATGCACGTCGATCGCAGGCAGGCCGTCATAGGGTGGCACCTGCCACAACTGCCCGTCGCGCACGTCGCGCGCGGCCACATGCAGGGGCAGGGGGCCGATGCCCAGCCCGGCGACGATCATCCGGCGCACCTCTTCCAAATGGCTCGACACGCCGGTGATCTTCTGACCCAACTCAGCCTGGGCTCGCATTACGGTCACCGGTTTCAACACGTCCTGCAGGCGGTCGGTCTCGAAGCTGACGGAACTGTGTCCGGCCAGATCGGCAAGCGTCAGGTCGCGCTTGCCGAACAGCGGGTGCGGCGGGCCGCAGAACAGACCAAAGAACTCGCGGAACAGCCGCTGATATTCCAGCTTCGGGTTGTGCTCCTTGACCAGGCAGATGGCGAAAGAGGCGCGTTTGGCGGCAACCTCGGCGATGGCGTCGGCGCTGGAATAGACCTCGATCGACAAGGTTGCGCTGGGGTGGTCCGCGTGAAACCGCGACAGCGCCGTGTCGAGCAGGGGAGAGACCACGTGGCTGGCCACGGTGATCCGCACATTGCCCTGCACCTCATCGGTCAACTCGCGCATCAGCGTGGACAGGCGCAGCACCGAACCGTTGATTTCAACCGCCTCGCGATAGAGCAGCCGGCCCGCATCGGTCAGCGCGAAGTGACCCGGTGACCGGTCCAGAAGCTTGCGGCCGATCCGGTCTTCGAGCTTCTTAAGCGCCGCCGAGACCGAGGGTTGCCGCAGGCCCAGCCGGTTGGCGGCATCGGTGACCGAATGGCTCTCGGCCAGCACCACGAAGGTGCGCAGCAGGTTCCAGTCAAGCTCGCGTGCGATGCGTTCGGGGTCGAGCCGGTTCGAGTTTCGAGTCATAGAAACCATCTATAGTCAGAATACCTATTATCTATTTGATCTATAGTTGCCGGGTTTGCACAGTGCTTGCAAGTGTTCATCCGAGGCAAGCCCATGTCCATCGAAACCCGCGCGGCCAGACAGCCCTGGATCCTGCTTTCCCCCGCGCTGGTGGCGGTGACCTTGCTGCTGCTGGTGCCGCTGATGTTCATTGTGGTCTACAGCTTCTGGCTGCGCACCGCGACCGGCGCGGATCAGGTCGGGTTCTATCTCGACAACTGGCAAGAGGCGCTGACCGACCGGTTTTACCGGGATATCCTGATCAGTACCCTGCGCATTGCGGCGATCACCACGTTCTGCTGTGCGTTGATGGGGTACCCGGCGGCCTATTTCATAGCCAGATCGCGCGGGAACAAGGCGATTTTGCTGTTGTTGCTGATGCTGCCTTTCTGGATCAGCTACATCATCCGCACGATGAGCTGGATCAATATCCTGGGGGTATCGGGTGCGCTCAACTCCGTGCTTCTGTCGCTGGGGGTGATCGGCGAACCGATCCAGATGCTGTATAACGAGACCACCGTGATCCTGGGGCTGGTGCATTTCCTGCTGCCCTTCATGGTGCTCAACATCTATGTCAGCCTTGAGGGGATCGACACCAATCTCGAGGATGCGGCCAACTCGCTGGGCGCCACGAAATGGCAATCCTTCGTTCAGGTGACATTGCCGCTATCGCTGCCGGGTTTGGCGGCGGGCGGGCTGCTGTGTTTCGTGTTGGGGGCGGGCACCTATATCACGCCGCTTGTGCTGGGTGGGCCGCGCGACGCGATGTTCGCCAATCTGGTGTTCGAAGCCATCATCACCCAGCTGAACTGGCCGCTCGGGTCCGCGCTCAGCCTCATGCTGCTGGCGGTGCTGGGGGCGTTGGTGATGATCTACAACCGCTATCTGGGAATGGCCCAGCTGATGAAGGGGTTGGGTTGATGGGGTGGCAGCTTATCCGTGCGTGGTCGATCGGCGTCTACATCTTCATGTTCTTGCCGGTGGCTGTGGTCGTTTTGCTCAGTTTCAACGCCTCGCAATTCGGCAGCTTCCCGATGACCGGCGTCTCGGTGCGCTGGTTCGTCGAATTGTGGAACAACGATGCCATTCTGCGCGCCTTTCGTACCTCGGTGGTGCTGGGGCTGTTGACGGCGCTGATCTCGACCACGCTGGGCGTTCTGGCCAGCCTGGCGCTGGTGCGCTACAAGGTGCCCGGCGCCAATGCCATCTCGACCCTGCTGATCGCGCCCATCCTGGTGCCCGAGGTGGTGCTGGCGGTGGCGCTGCTGTTGTTCCTCAACTTTCTGGGCGTCAACAAGAGCTTTGGCCTGCTGCTGTTCGGTCACGTCATCTTTACGCTGCCCTTCGTGATCCTGGTGGTGCAGGCGCGGCTCATGGGGATCAAGCGCGACGTGGAAGAGGCCGCGATGAGCCTGGGCGCGACCCCGGTCCAGACCTTCTTTCAGATCACCCTGCCGCTGATGATGCCGGCGGTGCTGGCCGGTGGCCTCTTTGCCTTTACCATCAGTTTCGACGACATCACCGGCACCCTGTTCTGGAAGCCCGGCGGTGTCGAGACCGTTCCCACCCAAATTTTTGCCATGCTGCGCAACTCGATCTCGCCCGAGATCAACGCGCTTGGCACCGTGATGATTGTCATGACTGTTGGTCTGCCCCTGCTGGGGGCGGCCATCGCTCGGCAATTGGCCAAGAAGAGCGGCAGCTGAAAGCCGCTTGAGATCAACGACATACCGATAAGGAGAGAGACATGACCAGGAAAATGGACAATACCACCCGCTATGAGCGTCTGCGCGAGCGCTATATGAACGGCGATATCGACAGGCGCGGCTTTCTGGGGCTGATCGGTGCCGCTGGCCTGGCCTATGGCGTGCAAACGCCCTTTGCCCGTTATGCCCATGCGGCCACCGAACAGGTGCGGTTCGATGGCTGGGGCGGCGTGGTGTCCGAGGCGTTCCGCAAGCACGCCTTTGATCCCTACACTGCCAAGACCGGCATCAAGGTGGTCGATGGCACCTTTGGTGGCGGCGACGAATATCTGAGCCGGGTCAAGGCCAGCCAGCCGGGCGAATACAACATCGCCCACCTGTCCGGCGTGTTCGATTACGCGCGCTATCATGGGCTGGGACTGACCTCGGAGTTGAACGAGGCCAATATCCCCAACCTCGAATTCGTCATCCCCAAGCTGGTCGATGTGTTCCGGGGTGTCACCGGGGGCAAGCTGTCCTGCGTGCCCTATGACTATGGCACCACCGGTCTGGCCTATAACCGCAAACATATCAGCGATGACCGGATGAAGGAGATGGGCGCCAAGATCCTCATCGACGACAGCCTCAAGGGCAAGATCGGTGGTTGGAGCGACTGGCGCACCCGCATGTGGTACGCCGCGTTGCAGACCGGACAGGATCCGAACGGTGTGACCGACGAAGACGCCGCATGGGACGCGGTGCGCGCGCATCGCGACCTGGCGCTGAAATACTGGACTTCGGGGGCCGAGTTGATGAGCCTGCTTGCTGAGGAAGAGATCTATGTGACCGAAGGCTGGTCGGGCCGCATCTATGCGTTGCAGGAACAGGGCCACGACATCGGCTACATGGATCCGCCCAACGGATTCGGTTGGCAGGAATGCCTGTTCGTGATCAAGGGCTCGCCGATGGAGGCCTGCGAGGAACTCCTGAACTTCATGCTGGCGCCCGAGACCTCGATCGCGGTGGCCGAGGGGCAGAACTATCCCACCGCGCTTGACCCGAACAAGGTCGATCTGGGTGACAAGATCCCGACGCTGCCGGCCTTTGACCCGACCGGCACGCTGGCGGGCCTGACCTTTGCCGATCCGGACTATTGGAACGGGCATGAGGCGGAATGGTCCAAGACCTTCGGTCGCGTCCAGAAAGGCTATTGAGCCAAATCCGTTCCCCGGGGCAAGGCGTCCCGGGGAACATCCCCCTGATCCGGAGAATGGTCCCGTGAGTTCCGTCACCCTCAACAAGATCGTGAAGCGTTTCGGCGAATTCACGGCGGTGCACCCCACCGATCTCGACATACCCGAGGGCGCCTTTGTCACGCTGCTTGGCCCGTCCGGCTGTGGCAAGACAACCAATCTGCGCATGATCGCGGGATTGCTGGACCCGACCGAGGGCGAGATCCTGATCGGCGGGCGGCGCATCAACGACGTGCCGATCCACAAGCGCAATCTGGGGATCGTGTTCCAGAACTATGCGCTGTTTCCACACAAGACCGTGGCCGACAACGTTGCGTTCGGGTTGAGATACCGCGATGTGCCCAGGGCGGATATCGCGGCCAAGGTTCAGGCGGCGCTTGATCTGGTGCAATTGCCCGATGTCGGCAACCGCTATCCCAAGGAGCTGTCTGGCGGCCAGCAGCAGCGTATCGCGCTGGCCCGCGCCATCGTGATCGAACCCGAGGTGCTGCTGCTTGACGAGCCGCTCTCGGCGCTCGATGCCAATCTACGCGAGGATATGCGGGTCGAACTGAAACGTATCCAGCATCAGATCGGGGTCACCACGGTGTTCGTGACGCATGACCAGTCCGAGGCGCTGGCGATGTCCGACAGGATCGTGGTGATGAGCGCGGGGAGGGTCGAACAGGTCGGCTCCCCGTCCGAGGTCTACAACACACCTGCAAGTGAATTTGTGGCCCGCTTTCTGGGGGCCTCCAATATCCTGGCCGGGACATCCCTTGGCGCAGACGCGCAGGGTGTCACGTTGGAGGTGCCGCTGTTCGGCAAGGTTCCGGTTCCAACGGCCCGTGCGGTTGGGGTCGCTTCGGGTCCAGCCAAGCTGGTGCTCAGGGCCGAACGACTGACGCTCTATGATGAAAGGGCGGATCTGTCGGGGCTGATCACGGCGCCGGCCACGGTCGAGACGGTCGATTACCAGGGTCAGACCGTACGGTATTTCGTGCGGCTGGGCGAAACGCAGTTACAGGCAATCAACATGATCGACGAGCGCCCCTTTGCCGAGGGCAGCACGGTGACCGTCGGTTTCCGCCCGCAGGATTGCGCGGCGCTGCGAGGGGCGTGAGATGTCGCATCTTTTCTATCAGGGGCGCGGCCGCAAGCCGGTGCTGGACCAGGCGCGCGGCGTCTATATGTGGGACCAGGACGGCAACCGCTATCTGGATGGCTCCTCGGGCGCGATGGTCTGCAATATCGGCCATTCCAATCCGAACGTGCTGGCCGCGATGCAGCGCCAGATGGAGAAATCCACCTTTGGCTACCGGCTGCATTTCGAGACCGAGGCCTCGGAGAAACTGGCCTCGAAACTGGCGGGGCTGGCGCCCGAGGGGTTGAACAAGGTGTTCTTTGTCTCGGGCGGGTCCGAGGCGGTTGAAAGCGCGCTCAAACTGGCCCGGCAATACATGAACGCCACCGGGCAGGGCAGCCGGTGGAAGGTGATCTCGCGCCGACCCTCGTATCATGGCAGCACGCTTGGGGCGCTGGCGGTGACCGGGTATGCGCCGCTCAGCGCGCCGTTCGAGCCGATGCTGCGGCAGATGCCCAAGATCCCCGCGCCGCGCGCCTATCTGGATGGGCTGGACCCGGAGGTTCCCGAGACCGGCCATCACTATGCCGACATGCTGGCCGCAAAGATCGAGGCCGAAGGCCCCGAGACCGTGGCAGCCTTTATCGTCGAGCCGGTGGGCGGTGCCTCGACCGGGGCGCTGGTGCCGCCTGTGGGCTATATGGAACGCATCCGCGAGATCTGCGACCGCTACGGTATCCTGATGATCGCCGACGAGGTGATGACCGGAGCCGGGCGGACGGGTCGGTTCCTGGGATCGGATCATTGGAATGCCCGTCCCGATATCATCGTGATGTCCAAGGGGCTTGGCGCGGGCTATGTGCCGCTGGGCGCGATGATCGTCGACGAACGGCTGGTCGAACCGGTGCTGGACGCGGGCGGGTTCGCGCATGGCTATACCTATGCGGGCAATCCCTTGGCCTGTGCCGCGGGCCTTGCCGTCGTCGAAGAGATCGAGGCGCAGGATCTTTGTGCCAACGCCGCCCGGATGGGCGCGCGGTTGCAGGCCCGGCTGCACGGGCTGATGCAGAAACACGCGATCATCGGTGACGTGCGCGGCAAGGGATTGCTGACCGCCTTTGAACTGATGGCCGACCGGGACAGCAAGACGCCGCTGCCAAAGGGCTTGAACGCCTATCAGCGGCTGGTCGATATCGCGTATGGCAAGGGGCTGATCGTCTATTCCCGCCGCACCCGCGACGGGGTCGAGGGCGATCACATCCTGGTTTGTCCGCCGTTGATCTTGACCGACGCGCATCTGGACGAGATCATCGAGGGGCTGGACGGATCGCTGTCGCAATTCGCCGATGAGATCGCCGGAAAGGTCGGCTGAGATGTCGCCGATCCTGATCACCTGCGCCATCACCGGCTCGATTCATACCCCGTCGATGTCGCCCTACCTGCCGGTCACCGCCGACGAGATCGCGGGACAGGCCGTCGAGGCGGCGGAGGCCGGTGCCGCCATCCTGCATCTGCACGCGCGCGACCCCGAAACGGGCCGACCCTCGGCCCGGGTCGAGGACTTCATGGGCTTTCTGCCGCGCATCAAACAGGCCAGCGATGCGGTGCTGAACCTGACGACCGGGGGCAGCGCGGTGATGACGCTTGACGACCGGCTGGCCGCGCCCAGACAGGCCGCGCCCGAAATGTGCAGCCTGAACATGGGCACGATGAACTTTGCACTCTATCCGGCGGCGGACCGGATCCACGACTGGAAGCACGACTGGGAAGAGCCGTTCCTGCGCAATTCCGACGACCTGGTGTTCAAGAACACGCCGCGCGACATGGCGCGCATTCTGACCGAGATGGGCACAGACCGAGGCGCAAGGTTCGAATTCGAATGTTACGACGTCGGGCATCTCTATATGTTGCGTCATTTCGTGGATCGCGGTCTGGTGCGGGGGCCGCTGTTCATCCAGTTCGTGTTCGGCGTGCTGGGCGGGATCGGTCCCGACCCCGAGAACCTCATGCACATGAAGACGATTGCGGACAAACTGTTTGGTCAGGACTATCTGTTTTCGGTCCTGGCCGCCGGGCGCCATCAAATCCCTCTGGTGACGATGGCGGCGGCGATGGGGGGGCATGTCCGCGTGGGGCTCGAGGACAGTCTGATGATCTCGCGCGGGGTGCTGGCCCGGTCCAATGCCGAGCAGGTACACAAGATCCGCCGCATCGTCGAAGAACTGGGTCGAGAGGTGGCAAGCCCCGGCGAGGCGCGCGCCATGCTGGGACTGAAAGGCGCGGACAGGGTGGCGTTCTGATGGGCCTAGTTTTTCGCATAGCGGAACAGGCGGATGCCGCCGCGCTGAACCAGGCGCTGCAACGTCTGTCGGACGATCTGGGCGACCGTCACCGGGCGCGTCCCGCCGATCTGGAGCGCGCCGGTTGGGGCGCGGCGCCGGCCTTTCGGGCGGTTCTGGCCGAGAGGCCGGGCGAGATCGTGGGTGTGGCGCTCTATTCTCCGCTGTTCTCGACGACACGGGGTGGGGCCGGGCTCTATGTGTCGGATCTGTGGTCGGCGCCGCAGCTGCGCGGCCAGCGGATCGCCACCCGCCTGCTGGCAACGGCGCTGGCGGATGGCCGGCAACTCTGGGGGGCGGGCTTTCTGAAGCTCAGCGTTTATCACACCAACTCCCGGGCGCGGCGGTTCTATGATCATCTGGGATTCGTCTCGGCCGGGGGGCAGAGCGAGCTGATACTGGACGAGGCCGGCTGTGCGGCCCTGAAAGGAGACGAATGAAAGCGGTATTCGACAGGCGGCAATGGCTGCACGATCCGAAACACTTCATGGCCAATGGCGCCATTTTGCCAAATCCCGAACAGCCGCGCCGCATCGAGGTGCTCAAGGCCGGGGCCGAGGCGGCAGGCTGCGTGTTCGCGGCGCCCGAGGATGCCGGGCTGGCGCCGATCGCGGCACTGCATTCGGCCGAATATCTGACCTTTCTTCAGAACATCCATGCCCGCTGGCGCCGGATTCCCGGCGCCGGGGCCGAGGTGATCCCCAATATCCACCCGGCGGCGCGGACGGACGGATATCCGAAATCCGCGGTCGGGCAGGCGGGGTATCATCAGGCCGATACCGCCTGTCCCATCGCCGAGGGCACGTGGGAGGCGGCCTATTGGTCGGCCCAGTCGGCCATTGCCGGGGCCGACCTGATCAGCGGCGGCGAACGGGGCGCATATGTCCTGTCACGCCCGCCGGGCCATCACGCCTTTGGCGATCTGGCGGGCGGGTTCTGTTTCCTGAACAATTCCGGCATCGCCGCCCAGCGGTTGCTTGACGCCGGTCTGCGCCCGACGATCCTCGATATCGACGTGCATCACGGCAACGGGACACAGGGCATCTTCTATGACCGCGACGACGTTCTGACCGTGTCGATCCACGCCGACCCTGCGCGGTTCTATCCGTTCTTCTGGGGCCATGCGCAGGAACGCGGCGCGGGCCGGGGGCTGGGGGCCAACCTGAACCTGCCGCTGGCGCGTGGGACAGGGGACGATGATTATCTGGACACGTTGGGTGTCGCGTTGCGACAGGTGGCAAGCTTCGGGACCGAGGTGCTGGTGGTGGCGCTTGGCCTCGATGCCTCGATCGACGATCCGTTCCAGGGGCTGGCCATCACCGGCGACGGATTTGCCCGGATCGGCGCGGCCCTGGCGCGGACCGGGCTGCCGGTGCTGTTCGTGCAGGAGGGCGGATATCTCTCCGACAGTCTGGGCGACAATCTGACCCGAGTGTTGACCGGGTTTCAGGAGGCGTCGTGAAAACGGCGGATGTCCTTGTGATCGGCGGCGGCATCGCCGGGGTCAGCGCGGCGGCGGAACTGTCCGCGCATATGTCGGTGCTTGTGCTCGAGGCCGAGACGGCGCCGGGATACCATGCCACCGGACGCTCTGCCGCGATCTTCATCCGCAATTACGGCAATGCCACCCTGCGCGCGCTGAACGTGGCCTCGGCCCCGTTCCTGGCCGCGCCCGAGGGGGTCAGCGCGCACAGCCTGCTGTCGCCCAGGGGCGAGATGCTGGTGGCCACCGAAGATGAACTGCCGGCGCTTGACGATTATGCCAACGGCGCCAGCGGGCTTGAGTCGCTGACACCGGCACAGGCGGTGGAGCTGGTACCGATCCTGCGGCAGGAGCGGATCGCCGGCGCCATCATCGAATGGGATGCGCAGGATATCGACGTCGACCGCATGCTGGGCGGTTACGCACGCCTGCTCAGGGCCCGTGGCGGGCAGGTTGTCACCGCCGCCCCGGTGACCGGCATCACCCGCGCGGCGGGCGTCTGGACCCTGACCACAAGGGACGGCAGCTATCAGGCACCGCTGCTGGTCAACGCCGCCGGGGCCTGGGCCGACGAGGTGGCCCGCATGGCCGGAGCGCGCATGCTGGGGCTGCAACCGATGCGCCGGAGCGCGGCGCTGCTGCCACCTCCCGGCGGGCAGGACATCCGTGCCTGGCCCCTTTTCGCCAGCGCCGCGGAACACTGGTACGCCAAGCCCGAGGCGGGCCGGCTGATGGTCAGCCCCGCCGACGAGGACCCGGTGGCGCCGCATGATGCCTGGCCCGACGACATGGTCCTGGCCGAGGGGCTGCACCGCTATGAACAGGCGGTGCGCGAACCGGTGCAGCGGGTCGAAGCAAGTTGGGCCGGCCTGCGCACCTTTGCCCCCGATCGCAGTCCGGTGGTGGGTTTCGATCCGGAGGTCGAGGGGCTGTTCTGGCTGGCCGGGCAGGGGGGCTACGGCATCCAGACCGCGCCCGGCCTGTCCCGCCTGACCGCCGCTCTCATCGCCGGGCATCCGCCCGAGCTGACACCGGAAACCGTCGCGGCACTTGACCCGGCACGCTTTATTCCCTGACAGAACAAGGACCCTGTTATGACCGAGATCACCCGTCTTCATTCCGGCACCCGCATGAGTCAGATCGTCCTGCATGGCGAGACCGTCTATCTGGCGGGGCAGGTCGGCACGCCGGGTGCCAGCGTCGCGCAACAGACGCGGGACTGTCTGGACCGGATCGACACGCTTTTGAGTGAGGTCGGCAGCGATCGGACCCGGCTTCTGCAAGTGACGATCTGGCTGGCGGATATGGTGGATTTCGACGAGATGAACGCGGTCTGGGATGCCTGGGTGCCCAAGGGCCATGCCCCGGCGCGGGCCTGTGGCGAGGCAAAACTGGCGACGCCCGACTATCGGGTGGAGTTCATCGTCACCGCCGCGAAAGGTATCTGACCAAGGCGCCCCGGCGGGCGTGAACGGCGCGACCATCGGACACCGATCCCCCGCAATTGCGCGCGCCTCTGACATGTCGGAGGTTTCGGCACGCCACAGGACCTGTGCCAGTTGGCATCGGGTCAGAGCTTATCGGGTCAGATCAGAAACAGAGCGGGTTTCGAGGCACTGACGCCCTGTCCCCCCACAGCCAACACGCGCGGCAGAGCCCGGTGTGCCGGATGACGTGATCACCCGGCAACCAGGCCGAACGGACCCGGCTGCGCGTGTATTGGCGGACCCGGTCGCATGGTCTTTCTTGTGTCTTTCTCGAAAAAGGAACGGGCGATGCAATGCATCGCCCGGGAGTGAGGGTGGTCCCGTCCGCAGGAAACCCCTGCGGACGGTTCGGCAATGGCCGGCTTAGATAGGCTCGTCGCCTTCGTCGCCTTCGTCGCCTTCGTCGTTTTCATTGCCTTCGTCGTCTTCGTCGCCTTCGTCACCTTCGTTGCCTTCGTCGTCTTCGTCTCCCTCATCTCCTTCGTTGGCATCGGCCTGGCTGTCGCCCTCGTTGCCTTCGTTGCCTTCGTCTCCTTCGTCGCCTTCGTTGCCTTCGTCACCCTCGTCGCCTTCATCGCCGTCGTTGTTGTTGAAGACCTCGTTCTCTTCGTCGCCTTCGTCGTCTTCGTCGCCTTCGTCGCCTTCGTCGTCTTCGTCGGCTTCGTCGCCTTCGTCATACTCGTCGCCTTCGTCGCCTTCGTCGTCTTCGTCGCCTTCGTCGTACTCGTCGTCTTCGTCGTTCTCGAAGCCTTCGTTCTCTTCGTCGCCTTCGTCGTTTTCGTCGTTTTCGTTATCCTCGTTGTTTTCGTCTCCTTCGTTGCCTTCGTCGTACTCGTCGTTTTCGTCGCCTTCGTCGTCTTCGTCGCCTTCGTCGTATTCGTCGTTCTCGTCGTCTTCGTCGCCTTCGTCGTTCTCGTCGTTTTCGTCGTCTTCGTCGCCCTCGTCGTCTTCGTCGCCTTCGTCGCCCTCGTTGTCTATGCCGCCTTCATCTCCTTCGTCGCTTTCATCGTTTTCATCGCCTTCGTTGCCTTCGTCACCTTCGTCGAGCTCGTCGTTCTCGTCGCCTTCGTCGCCTTCGTTAGACTCGTCGTCCTCGTTGTCCTCGTCACCTTCGTCGCCTTCATCATATTCGTCGTGCTCGTCGTTTTCGTCGTCTTCGTCGGCTTCGTCACCTTCGTTGTCTTCGTCGCCTTCGTCATCTTCGTCGGCTTCGTCGTCTTCGTCGCCTTCGTCACCTTCGTTACCTTCGTCGGCTTCGTCGCCTTCGTCGTGCTCGTCGCCCTCGTCGCCTTCGTCGGCTTCGTCACCTTCGTCGTTTTCGTCGCCTTCGTCGCCACGATTGTCGATATTGGCTTCGTCACCTTCGTTGCCCTCGTCACCGTCATCGCCGGTGCCGGTTTCGGCCTCGTCGCCTTCGTCGCCTTCGTCGAATTCGTCGCCTTCGTCGCCTTCGTCGTTTTCGTCGTGCTCGTCGAATTCGTCGGACTCGTCGCCTTCGTCGTTCTCGTCGCCTTCGTCGAACTCGTCGTCTTCGTCGTCTTCGTCGCCTTCGTTACCCTCGTCGAATTCGTCGCCTTCGTCGTATTCGTCGTCCTCGTCGCCTTCGTTGCCTTCGTCACCCTCGTCGTTTTCGTCGTTCAGATTGGTTTCGTCGCCTTCGTCGCCTTCGTCGGCTTCGTCGCTTTCGTCGCCTTCGTCACCTTCGTCACTCTCGTCGCCTTCGTCGTCTTCGTCGCCGTCGGTCTGGCCCTCGTCGCCCTCGTTACCTTCGTCGCCTTCGTCGTTTTCGTCGCCTTCGTCACCCTCGTCGAATTCGTCGTCTTCGTCGCCTTCGTTGCCCTCGTTGTTTTCGTCGTTCTCGTCGCCTTCGTCGAATTCGTTGTCCTCGTCGTTCTCGTCGTACTCGTCGCCTTCGTTGCCCTCGTCGTCTTCGTTGTCTTCGTCGTCCTCGTCGTTTTCGTCGCCTTCGTTGCCTTCGTCGTCCTCGTCGTTTTCGTCGGATTCGTCGCCTTCGTCGTCCTCGTTATCCTCGTCCCACTCGTTATCCTCGTCGCCCTCGTCGCCTTCGTCGTCCTCGTCGTCTTCCTGGCCTTCTATTTCTTCGTTGCCTTCATCGCCTTCGTTGCCTTCGTCGTCCTCATCGTCGGTCTGGGGGCCTTCGTCGCCCTCATTGCTCTCGTCGTCCTCGTCGCCTTCGTCGTCCTCGTTGCCCTCGTCGCCCTCATTGTCATAGGGATCGTTGGCGTCGCCTTCGTCGCCTTCGTTGTCTTCGTTGCCTTCATTGCCTTCGTTGTCTTCGTCGCCTTCGTTGCCGGCTTCGTTGCCTTCGTCGCCTTCGTTGCCTTCGTCGTCCTCGTTGCCTTCGTCGTCTTCGTCGCCTTCGTTGCCTTCGTCGGCTTCATTGCCCTCGTCGCCTTCGTCGCCGGACTCGTCGCCCTCGTTGCCTTCGTTGTCTTCGTTGCCTTCGTCGTCTTCGTCGCCTTCGTTGCCTTCGTCGGCTTCGTCGTTCTCGTCGCCCTCGTCGTTTTCGTCCTGCTCGTCGTTTTCGTCGCCTTCGTCGCCGTCGACTTCGTTGCCTTCGTCGTCCTCGTTGCCTTCGTCGTCCTCGTTGCCTTCGTCGCCTTCGTTGCCTTCGTTGCCTTCGTCGCCCTCGTCACCTTCGTTGGCTTCGTCGCCTTCGTTGTTCTCGTCGTCCTCGTTGCCTTCGTTACCCTCGTTGCCCTCGTTTCCTTCGTTGCCCTCGTTGCCCTCGTTGCCTTCGTTGCCCTCGTCGCCGAGGTCTTCGTCGCCTTCGTTGCCTTCGTCGCCTTCGTTACCTTCGTCGCCTTCGTTGTCTTCGTTATCCTCGTTGCCTTCGTCGCCTTCGTTGCCCTCGTCGCCTTCGTCGGCTTCGTCGCCTTCGTCGTTCTCGTTGCCTTCGTTGTCTTCGTCGCCCTCGTCGGCTTCGTTGTCCTCGTCGCCTTCGTCGTGCTCGTTGCCTTCGTCGTCCTCGTTGCCTTCGTTGCCCTCGTTGCCCTCGTTGCCTTCGTCGCCCTCGTCGCCGCCGTCGGCTTCGTTCTGTTCGTCGCCTTCGTTGCCTTCGTTGCCTTCGTTGCCTTCGTTGTGCTCGTTGCCTTCGTCGTGCTCGTTGCCCTCGTCGTCTTCGTCGCCTTCGTCGCCTTCGTTGGTTTCGTCGCCTTCGTTACCCTCGTCACCATCGTAGTAGTCGGGCGCGAAGCTGACAGGAGCGTCCAGGCCGGTCAGGGCCTGGGCCTCGTCGATCAGGTCGGCCAGGTCGATGGTCAGGTCTGCGGTGTTCAGCGATGCGGTTGCGATAATGGCGGTCATGACGGAGTCTCCAGTCAAAAATGGGTCAAAGTTTAAGAGCACGGTCGCATGGCATACGACCGCAAATTCATAAGCTGAGAGAGACACGGGACAGGGAAAGCAGTTCGGAAACCTACGCCGAAAGCGCATTAAAAAAATGGAAATCCGACCCGCACAATCCCGCGGGGCTCATAATGGGTCAAAGTGATGCCAGGCGGCGCCACGACCCCGTAACTGCGTTTTTCAAAGTCATGTTTGCGCCGAATCGGATTCCTGTCAACGGTTAACTCCGGGCAGGACGAAGGCCTATCACGCCGACGTCGTGCCTATCGTGTCATGCCGCAAAGCAGCGAAACAAGAGCCGAAAAAGACGCTTCTCCGCGGAAGAGCTCTGTCAGGAATCGGGTATCGCGCGGGGCCTGACCAGGTATGAGCTGCAGCGCAATCTGGCGCGCGAGGGGATAGTTCCAGTTGTAGTCATATTGCGCCTCAAGCGTATCGAGCGCCGCGCGCAGCCGTCGGGCGACCGGGCCGAGATCGGTGGCCGCGCGGCGCGCGTAGACCTCATGCACCGATCCGGACAGGGCCTCGTCGTGCTGGCTCAGCGCCTCCGTGACGATAGCCTCTGCGAGAAAGGCACAGGTTTCGCGCACCAGAGGTGGCAGCGCGGTTCCGGGACAGCAGGTCAGTTGCAGCGCGTGACCGAACTCATGCGCCACCGTCAGCACGTCATTCGCCTGTCCGGTCAGCGGGCACGAAACATAGACCCGGCTCTGGACTGGCACGAGCAGGGTAAAGGGTCTTGGATGGCGTTCCCGATCGGGGGCAAAGTTGACCAGAGTCTGCCCGGCGGTCTTGCTGATATCGCTGTCTAGCGTCGGCAATTCCGCCGCCAGACAGTCCGCGACCAGCGACCACAGGGCGGGACCGTCAGGGATTGCGGCATCGGGCGCCGAGACAGCCGGCGGCAACAACGGTGGTTTCAGGCCCAGAAGTTCCTGGCAGGTTTGCGCGCTCAACCCGTGTAGCTGAAGCCAACCTGCAACGGTGGGTGGCGGTTCGGAACTCACTGCCGCGCCGCGCAACCCTGGGGTGGTCCGATCTGCCGGGTCAGTGGTTCTCCGGGTGGCAGCAATTCGCGGATATACGCGATTCGTGCTGGAACCGCCTCAAGCGTTACTCTCGTATCAACCGGCGGAAACCGGTCCGGGTGATGCAGGATGGCAAAGGCAAAAAGCGCTGTTTCTGCAAGGTCTTCACGCTCGGGGCGTTTCTGTCCGTATTCGGTCAGGAACATGCCGTCCGATCGCTGGGCCGCGATCCAGGCTGGCGCCAGCCGGTGCGCATGATCCCATGAGGCGTGGACCGCCTCGTGAAACAGAGACTCTTCGAGATGGTCATAGCTCAGCCGGTTCGCGGTCGTGTCCGCATAGACGACGATGCCACCGGTCCCCGCATGGTACCCGCGCCGCCCGTCATGCACGCTGAACCGCTTGATCCCGGCCCGCAGCGCCGAGGGCAGGCGTCCAAGCGCCGGGGCATAGAGTTCGGCCTGTTCCCTGGCGTTTTCCGGCGATCCGAATTCGGGGTTGATGGCGATCTCGATCGACGCGCCATCCGCGTATTGCGCCTGGAAAAGATACGCCAGGACAATAGGCTCTCCGTCAACGCGTTTATCCCAAATCTGGCGTTCCGCGCGGCCCAGTTCGTCGAGACAGACAAAGGTCGTGGGATCGTCGGCGCGGATGATGTCGAACACCGTACCCGCTGTGTTGTCAAAGGGCGCAGGCTGCTGCTGCGCAATCGCCGGCATGGCACAGATGCAGATCAGCCCGGCGGTGGCGAGGCGCAGCGCTCCGCGCCAGCGGGGTCGGGCCGGGCGGACAGATGCGGTGGGGAGGGAAGAGTGTGTCATGCTGAAAGGGTGACGCAACGGTGGGATCATGACAAGCGATCTTGCCATTTTGCCACGCAAAGCCGGTGTGGCGCGGGCGGCTGGATCCGGCATCGGATAATGCCCGCCAGGCGTCGCTGCAACGCAGCAACCGCGCCTGATGAAAGATTATTTCCGAATACTCCTTTTCCTAAGCGTTGCAACGCGGTGCGAATTTTGCAAGCATCCGGGCATTCGATATTAATATTCACTCAAGAGAGACTATCCATGTCGCAAAAAGACCTCGGTTTTGTCCGTCGTTCCTACTTTCCAACGATGATTTTCCAGATCGACGTGCCCGAGCCGGAAGAACTGAACAATAAACTTCTCGCGTCGATCTATGCAGAGCGTGAAAGAGACAAGAAGGGCATCAGCCGCTCGAACATCCCCGCGCTTGGTGGATGGCACAGCCATAACGACCTCTACAAGTCGAAGGAATATGCCGATCTGGTCGGGTTGATCGGCAACGCCACCGATATGATCTCGAAGGACCTCGGCTATGCCGACAGCCACACGATCCGCATCGGAACCATGTGGTCGATCATCAATCCTCCGGGTTGCGTGAACCGGGCGCATGTGCATCCCGGCTGCCTGTGGAGCGGGGTATACTATATTCAGGCACCGGAAAACTGTGGTAGCATCGAATTCATCGAACCGCGCACTGTGCATCTGATGAACCAAGCCAAGTTCCAGCCCAACAAGAAGCGGGCGCGCGAAAACTGGACCAAGGTCCGCTATACCCCCGTCGCGGGGCGCATGATCATTTTCCCGGCCTGGCTCTATCATGCGGTGGATCCGAACGAGACAAAGGAAACCGGAGATGCCGGCAATCGGGTCATCATCAGCTTCAACCTGAACCAGGTGAAGAAATCCTGACCCCCTTTGTCTGATAGACACGGCTCTGTCTTTCTGCACTGACAGAGAGCAGGGGGTGGCGATCTGGCGAACGAACCGTCGCAAGGGCGGGCACGTTCGTCGGGTCGCGTGAAAAGGAGGGGAACGAATGAACGCGGCAAAGGCCCTCAGAGGCTCCGCCCGCAAGGCCGTCCGCAAGGGGGGGCTTATCCTCAGTTCTGCCTTTGTGCTGAGTTTCGCCGTCAATCTTCTGCGGTTGGGCGGCCCGTTTTTCATGATCCTGGTCTATGACCGCGTTCTGACCTCCAGATCGATGGAGACGCTGATCGCGCTGTTTTCGCTGTTGATCGTGTTGTTGATGGTGTTGGGAACGCTTGACTATGCGCGCAAGCGGTTGCTGGCCCGGTTCGGAGCGCAGTTTCAGGAACAGATGGAAGAAACCCTGCTGCGGAATTCGGGGCGCAACCATGTTTTCCAGCACAACAAGTCGAAACCGGCTGTCGGACTGGACGAGGTGGATGGCCTGCGGGGGTTCTTTCACTCCGGTTCGCTGATCGCGGTCTTTGATTTCATCTGGACGCCTATGTTTCTGACGGTGGTGTTCTTTCTGCATCCGCTGCTCGGTTGGGCCTGTGTCGCCGGTGTGGCGCTGATCGGGCTGCTGGCGCTGATAAAGGCGGTGTTCATGGGCGGACGTCGCGAGCGCGCACGCGACAGCGCGGGCGCCGTCGCCACCCTGCGGAGTGTCCTGATCGCGTCACGGGAAACGGTGCGTGGCCAGGACATGGGGGTGGGGTTCCGGCCCAGATGGCAGAAGGCGCGCGAGGACGCGCGTGACGACGCCATCGCGCTCAAGGACTGGACCGGCTGGTTCGACAGCATGTCCAAGGTCACTGTCATGGTGGTGCGCTATTCGGTTCTGGCGACCGGCGCCTATCTGACGCTGAACGGTGTTCTGACCGTCGGGGCCATGGTGGCGGCAACCTTCCTGGTGACGCGCATCCTGGGGCCGGTAGACCGGTTCTTTACCCAGATCCCGCAGATGTTCCAGGCCCGCGATCACTGGCAGCGTCTGAACGCCATTCTGGCCACGCGGGCCGAAGAACTCGAGGACGAGTATGCCGAACAGCCCGGCGCCCTGCATCAGCTGATGCTGGACAACGTGTCGGTCCGCTCGCCCCTGACGGGCAAGCTGATCCTGCGCTCGGTGTCGCTGGTCGCCGAAGCCGGAGAGATCATCGAGATCAACGGTTTGTCGAGCCAGGGCAAGACCGTGCTGATGGAGACCATCCTGGGCATGTGGTCGACATCGTCAGGCGCTGTTCTGGTCGGCGGGCGGCACAGTTCGCGCCTGACCGACGCGGATGCCCGCAAGCTGTTCGGCTATGCGCCCGACAATCCGAGCTTTGTGGCGGGCACGATCGAAGAGAACATCTCGGGCCTCGATACCGAGGCGACCCCGGATGCGGTCAGCCTTGCGGCCAGACGCGCGCGTATGCATGCCGCGATCAGTTCACTGCCCGATGGGTACAAGACGATGCTGGATGCGCGGGGCAACTGCCTGTCGAGTTTCGAGCGCTATCAGCTGGGCTTGGCACGTGCGTTCTACGGCGACCCCAAGATCCTGCTGATCGACGGGCTTGATTCCGACATGCTGGTCAGGATCCCCAAGAAACTGAAGGTCACGTTCAACGCCTTGAAGAACAACGGAACCACCATCATCCTGACCTCGCGCGAGCCGCTGGAACTGCCCTATGTCGACCGGCGCTTTCAGTTAAAGGACGGCAAGCTGACCGAGATGCTGGCCTCGGGGGCGATGTCGAAAAGACAGGTCACGGCCAAGAGCAAGGCCGAGCCGCCCGTCAAGGAAACCGAACAACGACCGAATGTTTCGGTTCTGCGTGACATACGATCGAAAGATTCGGAAAAAACGGGGACAAGATAGGTCATGGACGACCCGAAATCACGGCGCAGAACATGGACCACCGGGCGCCCCTTTGCGGTAACGGTCTTCTCGCTGATCTTTCTGCTCGGCTGTCTAGCGGTCTGGTCGACACGGGCCAATATCTCGGGCGCGGTGATCGGGTCGGGAACGATCGAGGTCTCCACCTCGATGACAGCGGTGCAGCACCCCATCGGTGGTGTGGTCAGCGAGATCTATGTGCGCAACGGCGACCGGGTGCGAGCCGGAGATATCCTTGTCCGGCTGGACAGCCGCCAGTTCCATTCCGACCTGAATGTCGTCGAGGGCGAGCTGTTCGAGGTGCTGGCCAATATCGCGCGACTTCAGGCGATAATGGATAACCAGCGGCAGATGGTCCTGACACCGGTGCTGGAGGAGGCGGCGCAGGCGCGGGCAGAAGTCAGGCTGATGGTCGAGCGGCAGCAACGCCAGCTTGCCGCGCATTTCGAGGCGATCACCTCGGGCATGCATCTGCTGGATGAACAGATCACCCAGGTGCGCGCAGAAATCGCCGGTGTCGAGGCGCAACTCTTGGCAAAGCAGGACGAGATGCGCCTGCTGTCGCTGGAGATCGTCAATGCCGAGCAGCTTGCGGAACGCAAGCTGATCACGATGTCGGAACTCTACAAGCTGAAAAAGGACGATGTCACCATCCGGGGCGACATTGGCAAGAACGAGGCCAAGATTGCGGAACTGCGCGGCAAGATCTCGGAGCTGAATCTCAAGCGCCTTGTCGTGATCCCCAACGCACAGGAAAAGGCTGAAGAAGAACTGCGCAAGCTGCGACCGCTCAGAACCCGTTTCATGGAAATGCGCCTGAGCCTGCTGGACGACCTGTCAAAGCTGGAAATCCGTGCTCCGGTCAATGGGAAGATACACGAAACCCAGGTACAGGGGCGCCGCTCGGTGATCACCGCGGCCAAGCCGCTGATGATGATCGTGCCGGATGACGATCCGTTCCAGATCGGCGTGCGCATCGCCGCGGCCGATATCGACCAGGTTTTCATCGGGCAGGAGGCATCGATAAAGTTCCGCGCCTTCAACGCGCGCGACCTTCCGATCATCCTCGGCGCGGTGTCCCGTATCTCGCCGGATGTCACGCTGGATCCGCTGACCAAGAAGTATCACTATGACGTCAAGGTCGCGCTGAACGCGGGCGAGGAGACCAAGCTCAACGGACGCGCCCTGTTGCCGGGCATGCCGGTCGAGGCGTATATCGCGACCGAAAGCCGGACCGCGATCAACTATGTCGTCCGCCCCATCAAACACTTCTTCGACCGGGCCCTGCGCGACACCTGATCGGGGCCTGGGCCGCGCAGGCAATAGCCGTCGAGCGGACCCGGATCATCCCAATGCACACGGCACTGGCGCCGAGACATAAGGAACTGGAAAGTGGCCGCCATGCAGCGGCAGGGGATTGTAACCTTCCGCAGAGATTCTGTGGATAACGACAAGCACACTACGCCCCGAAAGCTTCGGAATAATATTGCTGTCCAGGGGGATAGTGGCGGAGAGACAGGCCGCCAATTTTCTGTTTCATTCAGCCTCAACGAGTTCGGAACTGTATTGTTTACCAGTGCCTTGCTTGATTTTGCTTGCGCAATGCGCTTCAGCTAGTCTCAGATGATCGCAACCATTTAGGTAGGTAGGAAGGTTGGTCATGCCGAAACTAGCGAAGGAACTGTCCGCCCTAGAGGTGAAGCGGCTCGAGCACGACGGGGGGCAATCCAAGAAGGTCGTATCGGTTGGTGGGGTTCAGGGTCTGATGGTCCAGATCACCCCGAGCGGGTCGAAGTCATGGCTTCTCCGCACGCCAGTCGGCGGCAAGCGCAGGCACATCGGGCTGGGTAGCTATCCGACCGTGACGCTGGCACAGGCGCGTGAGCGCGCGCGTGCGGAACTGGAGAAGGTCTGGCAGGGGCTCGACCCGGTCGAGGAGCGCAAGGCGCTGCGCTCACGCCTGCAGGCTGAGCAAAAGCGCGGGCTGACGTTCGAGAAGGCGGTCGAGAAGTTCCTCGAAAGCAAGCTGACTGAGTTCAAGAACCCCAAGCATTGCGACCAGTGGCGCTCGACGCTGCGCACCTATGCAAACCCGGAACTGGGGAAGATGCTGGTGGGTGACATTGGCGTGCAGGACGTGCTGCGCGTGCTGGAGCCGATCTGGCAGACCAAGACGGAGACTGCGACACGCGTGCGTGGGCGCATCGAGGGTGTGCTGGCATGGGCGACCGTGGCCGGGCACAGGGTGGGTGACAACCCGGCCCGGTGGAAAGGCAACCTCGACGCGATCCTGCCCAAGCCCTCGAAGGTGGCGAAGGTCACCAACCATCCGGCGCTGTCGATCAGTGATATGGTGCCGTGGTTTGTCGATCTGCAAGGGCGCGACGGCATGGCTGCGCGGGCGTTGGAGATGATGACGCTGACGGTTGCGCGGTCTGGCGAGATCAGGGGTGCGACGTGGGCTGAGTTCGATCTGAAAGCTGGTCTGTGGACCATCCCGGCAGAGCGCATGAAGGCAGGCAAGGAACACCGCGTGCCGCTCACCGCGCAGGCGGTCGCGCTGCTGGAGGCGCTGTCGCGCGATCTCGGGTCGCCCTATGTCTTCCCGGCGGTGCGCGGTGGGATGCTGTCGGACGCGGCGCTTAGCGCCTGCATGAGGCGTATCAACGAAGCGCGGGAGGGTGGCTATCTCGACCAACGGTCTGGGCGTCCTGCGGTGCCTCATGGGCTGCGCTCGACCTTCCGCGACTGGGCCAGTGAGAACGGCGTGTCGCCTGATCTGGCAGAGCGAGCGCTGGCGCACACGATCCGCAACGCGGTTGAGGCGGCGTATCACCGGACCGACCTGCTTGAGCAGCGGCGCGGCGTCATGGAGGCTTGGGCAGCACATGTCACGGGATCGGCTGCGGGCGGGAACGTCGTGGCTCTGGTCGGAAACAAATAGCCGTGTCCACTATGTCTAGTATGTTAACTTAATTAAATCAGACGCTTAGTTGTTGATCTTCGTTCCCGAATTTGGTACCGAATGAATCGGCGTGAGGCGTAGGAGCTCGATGAGCATACCTATGTCAACCGATCCGACGGAAGTTTCGAAGCATAGCGCTTGCAGCTTCGTGATGTCGCCATTCTCATCACATCACGGAGATACCCATGTTGGTAATCCAAGCGCAGGGGGCGTTACGCCCCCGTCTCGACCACCTGACGTCGTTCGACGATTTGCCCGATACCGCGCTCGTTGACGTTCACACCATCACTGCACTCGCGAAGCGGAGCCGCGCCTCGGTGTGGAGAGATGTCAAAGCTGGCCGGTTGCCCCAGCCCGTTGCTATAGGGCCCAAGACGCGCCGGTGGCGCGTGGCCGATGTCCGTGCCTACCTGAATGGGGGTGCTGCGGTATGAAACGCGACTATTTTGATCCGCCCTCGGCCCGCATAAGCGACGTCGTCCCCACGGAACTCAAGGTGCAGAAGCTCTGGTTGCTCTGGAAGGCGGTCAAAAAGGCAGGCAAGCTCAAGCCCGACAAGGTACCTTACTACGCCAACGGCGCGGTGCGGAGCGGCTCTCTGGGCTCACCAGAAGACATAGCTAACCTTGTGACCTTCGACGAAGCGCTGGCGGCGTATAACGCAGCTCCGGACCGCTACGCGGGCATAGGCATCGCGCTCCTGTCAGGAATGGGGATCGGCGCACTCGACCTTGATGACTGCATCGATGCGAGCGGTAAGCCTGTCAGCGATTTGAATGTTCAGCGCATCCTGAAGGCGTGCAAGGGCTGTTACATAGAGCGCAGTCCATCAGGGCGCGGCCTCAGGGTGATTGGATCGACGGAGGGTTTCTCCCAGATCGCAGCCACCGGTTTCGAGGCGTATTCCAAAGGCCGGTTTGTTACCGTGACTGGTGAAGTGCTTATGAACGCCGGAGCATGGGCGTCGGTGGACTCTGGCGTAGCCGCCATGAGTCTTGCGGTGCAGGCCAAAGGTGGCCGGTCCGGAACACCCGTTAAGAACGCGGGAGCAAAGGGCGTCAACCTTAGCACCCATGCGCCCGACCCAGAGACACCCGAGAACGTCGAGCGGGTGCGCGATGCCTTGGCCACCATGGAACCAGTCATGGGCTACTTCGATTGGCGCGATATCGGCATGGCGTTGCGGTCAACGGAATGGGCATGTGCGGAAGATTTGCTGCGTGAATGGTCTCGTGGTGACGAAGGGTACACCGACGCCGCGTTCGACAAGCTGTGGAACAGCATCGAACCGGAGGGCGGGATAAACCTCGGCACTTTGTTCCACATGGCGAAGGCGGCAGGGTGGCAAGACCCCCGTCGTGTGCGGCTGTCGTCGGTGCTTTCGCCGGGGGTAGACGAGGAGCGCGATGTTCTCAACGGCCGGTTGTTCGCCGGCCAGTGGCGGGGGCGGTTGATCCGCGTGGACCAGACCGGCGATGTGCTCACGTTCGACCCGGTTGTCGGCTGGACCAAGGCTGGCGACTCGGCGAACGCAATTCGTAAGGCGGCACGCGAAGCCATCGCGCAGATATCCGCGTTGGGTGCAGCCCTGCTCAAAGACGGCCAGACCGACAAGAGCCAGAAGGTCACAAAGCACGCAGCGGCCAGCAGTACTCTGCCGCGCATGGACGCCATGGCCGCTGTCGGGTGGACGCATGACGGCATGACGGTGTCGGCTGCCGACCTCGATGCTGAGCCAGAACTCTTGGGTGTCAGGAACGGCGTGCTCGACCTGCGCAAGCGCGCCCTGTGTGCGTTCTGTCCGGATGATCTCATCACCAAGCGGGCGGGCGTGGACTTCGATCCTGAGGCGGCAGCGCCGGAGTTCGAGGCGTTCTTGGCTCGTGTTCAGCCTGATGTCGCGGTGCGCCGGTTGCTTCAGCAGATCGCCGGGCTAACCCTCTGGGGCAAGCCCGGCGAACAGCGTCTGTTTTTCTTCCACGGCGGTGGTGCGAATGGGAAGACCACCTTCGTTGAGGCGCTCATGTACGTACTTGGCGGGTACGGTGTGAGTATACAGGCCGAGGCGCTCATGCGGCAAGAACGTTCGTCCCAAGGTCCAAGCGCCGACACTCTGCGCCTGCAAGGGGCACGGGGCGCGTTTACCAGTGAGGTACGGGAGGGGCGGCTCGACGAAGAACGCGTCAAGCTCTGGACCGGCGGCGATGTGCTGACAGCGCGCCCGGTATACGGGAGGTCATTCATCGACTTCGCTCCGTCGCATACGTTCATCATGACCGGCAACCACCGGCCCGCCATTCACGATACAAGCGTGGGTATATGGCGCAGGGTCACCCTGATCGACTGGGGGGTCCAAATCCCGGAGCATGAGCAGGACGCAAGACTACCCGAGCGGTTGCGCCGTGAAGGCAGCGGCATTCTGAACTGGGCGCTCGATGGGTTGGCGGACTATTGGGCAAGCGGTCTCGCCGTGCCGCCGTCCGTGAAGGCCGCCACCGAGCAATACCGGACGGATGAAGACATCATCGGCCAGTTCATCAGTGAACTGTGCTGCGTGGGCGGTAACCTGAGTTGTCCGACTGGTGACCTGTACGGCGAATATACCGGGTGGGCAGCCGGTAACGGCATCAGGGCTGCCACGAAGAACACCTTCACACGCCGCCTGAGCGACCGGGGGCATGCATTGGTCAATTCTCGGCGTGATTATGCCGGGATCGCACCACGGCGTAAAACGCCACTGGTTCAGTAAGAAAGTAAACAAACTGCCCCGCGTGCGACCGGGGCAGCTACCCCTGGTCTTAAGTATTGCGCGGTTTGCGCGGTTTCAGAGCTAATCCCGTAACTTTCTCTATAGAGCTTCATATAGGGACTTTACGGAAAATGGACCCAAATCGCGCAAACCGCGCAGAACTATACAGCCGCCCCCCCCAAGTCGAAAGGAAACGAGACATGGAAAAGAAGAAACTGACCTTCGTGCCGGATGGAAACAATACATATGCTGGGTTCGATGGAGCTGACCTTGTAGCACTCGTCATTCCTTATGACCCTGAGGGCCTCATAAGCCCGCCCAGCTGGCAGTGGTGCGCGCGCAGCGAACATGATCCGTACAGACGCCTAGGATGGGCCTTCCCAGATAGAGACCTGTGCGCACAGCGTGAGGCTGAGCTTGAAGATGCCATGCGCCGTGCGGCGCAGTACATTGGCCACGGGTTCATCAGCCCCATGGACCTCTGCCCGGACGACTGCCCCGACTGCCCAACGGTCGTCACCCTACCACCGGAGGAACGTGACAGATGAAACTATACATCGACCATCTGCGTGCTGAGCGTGAACGCGCCCGCGATGAAACCAAAGAGGCTATCCGCGCCGCAGAACGCAAGCGCCTGCGTGACAGCCGCATTCAGTGCGACACCCCCTTGGTCGACCAGATCGAGGCTCTCATGCGCTCCCTGCCGCCTGCACAGCGCAACCGCCCGTGGACCATGGAGGAACTCGTGGCGCGGCTGCATGGCCGGTACAACGCCCGCCCCTGCGCGGGCAGCGTCGGTGTCGCACTGAGACGGTTGGGGTGGACTCGAATCAGGGACTGGTCGCACGATGGTGGCGGTAGGAGGGTTTGGAGGAAGTGATGTGTCCCGACTGACGTCAGCGTTCCTTGGTGTGAACCTTGTTGGAGCAATTGTTACTTTTGTTGCCTATTTCATTTTTACGCCGTACGCAAATATTGGCCAAGCCTTCGGGGCTTGTTTGGCCGTTGTTGCGATTACATCCTTGATAGCGGCATTGGTTGGATTTATTGCAGGAGCGGTCCGTCAAGGAGCCTTCCAAAGAGCGTTCATTTGGGGCTACATGGCCGTCCTGCCCACGCTCATTTTTCTGTACTTTTTGGGGAATGCCGAGCTATGATTGATATCCAAAACACCAATTGCTAATTCTACGGATCGAGGGCTAGGCGAGTGCAGCGAATGGAAACACCATAAATATCCTGACCCATCAACAGGTACTCAACCATAGCATGCTCACCTCGGCCCGCTAATATATTTTGCGCCCGCAAAAGGTGCTGCATAGTAAGGTTGTTAGGGTACAATGCTTCAGCATAGCATTGGCAGTATCTTTCAATGACTATGTCGCTTATTCCTGCATTAAGCCTTCTCGACTTTTGATCTATGAAGCAGGCTCTTTCGGTAAGGCCCCTTAATTCCTCTAATTCTTGACGAGACAAAGTTTGAGCGTGCAGCGGCTCGCTGGAATAAGCAAAACTAAAAATAAGTACAGCTACTACGGCGTGAAGATATGTCGGCACATGGCATTTAAAGTTTAATCTCTGGACATAACGTGAAAACTGATATTTCAAAAGTGCCTACCAAAGATTACATTAGCCCGCATTCCCCAAGTAATCCGCTGATTTCGCTGTGGTGATCGCTGTATTCTATATATAAATCATGGTGTTGCTGGCTACGAAGGACGTGTTTCATGGATCACCCTGTGGGTGCGGCTTCGGATCGGGGTGATCGGGTCGATTTTGACCGCCGGGTCCGGCTGCAATTTCGCGGCACGCAACTCAGTTCGGACGGTGGTCTCTTGGTGATGCGCGAGCTTGATGACGCACTCGGGCTGTCCGGTTTGGCGTCCGTTGCACTGCGCGATACCCGACGCGGCAAGAACACGCTCCATCGGCTCGACGGGTTGTTCCGGCAATCGGTGTTCGGGCGGCTGGCCGGATACGAGGATGTCAACGACGCCGACCGTCTGGCCCTCGATCCGGTCATGCGCCAGATTGTCGGCGGTCGCGCGGTCGACGCACAAGCGGCCTCGGCCTCGCAGATGGGGCGGTTCGAGACCGAGACGCTGGCACTGTCCGAGAACCGGGAAGCGCTGGCCGACCTGAACGGGCAATGGATCGACCGGTTTCATGACCGCAGCGGGCTGAAGTACATCGTGCTGGACATGGACAGCTCGGTCAGCCCGACCCATGGCGATCAGGAGGGGTCCGTTTGGAATGGGCATTTCGACTGCACCTGCTACCACCCCAACTTTCTATTCAACCAGTTCGGCATGCTGGAACGCTGCGCCTTGCGTCACGGCAATGTCCACAGCGCCGACGGCTGGCGAGATGTTCTCGATCCAGTCATCGCCCGCTACGCTGGCCGCAACCTTGGGGGCCGGTTCTTTCGGGCCGACGCCGCCTATGCGATCCCCGCGATCTACGAAAGACTGGAGGAAGCTGGCTATTTCTATGCCATCCGGCTGCCCGCCAACAACGTCCTGCGCGAGAAGATCGCGTATCGGCTGACCCGGCCCGTGGGTCGGCCTTCCTAGACCAAGGTAAAACGCTTCTTCGAGGATTTCCATTATCAGGCCGCGTCCTGGGACAAGGAGCGCCGCGTCATTGCCAAGATCGAATGGCATCCGGGCGAGCTGTTCCCTCGTGTGGGCTTCATCGTCACCAACCTACCGATGGAGCCGGATTGGGTGGTGCGGTTTTACAACCAGCGTGGCACTGCCGAGCAGCACATCAAGGAAGGCAAGCACGCCTTCCGCTGGACGCGGCTGTCCTGCAGGCGGTTCGGCGACAACGAGGTGCGGCTGCAACTGCACGCGCTAGCCTATAATTTGGCGACATTCCTGCGCTGCATAGACCTGCCCGAGCCCATGGCCGACTGGTCGTTGACCAGCCTGCAGCTCAAGCTCATCAAGATCGGAGCGCGCGTCGTGCGCCATTCCCGTGCCATCACATTCCAATTGGCCGAGGTGGCCATCAACGGCCCGATGGTGCGCGCCATCCTTGCTGCCATCCGCCGTCTGCGAGCACCTCCATCATGCGCGCAACCATGATCCTGGCCCAAACTGAACGAACGCGGCAGGACAGGTCTGTCAATCACGCTGAAAAACGGCGACGCAGGGCCAAAATGACGCGAGTTTGCGGACCGGCCTGCCCGAATTCGTTTCTTTTGATCCATGCAAACGCCGCCCAGGGCCCAAACCGCTTGATCAACAAGCGAAATCAGGCGATCCTGACCTCAAACGGTAGGCCACTTGGGGAATGTCGGATTTAGTGCTGCGGTTCCTTTTGCCCCAAGGTGTAACGCATTGCGTACCATCAGCGCCCCGCAATTCCTTTAATAACTGTGTTATCAAATACGGCTCGACGGCTACGGTTGCCTGAAGGTGTAACGCATTGCGCGACGGCATCCCTTTCAGAGCCAACTTTGTTGGAGCCAGAGCAGATGACGACTGAGCATTCAAAACAAAATCACTGGCTGTGACAGGTTGCTATGTCGGCCCCTCACAGAGTAGCCTTCGAACAGGTTACTGCTTATTTTCAAGCTACTGTTCCATAGAAGAAAAAACCGTCTCGTGACCCATTTTCCGCCTCGGAGTTGGAATGCAGAATTACACAATTGAGGCAACGCTCGCCTCACCAATCATTTTTCAAGGTTATCTGACAATGGATAGCCTTTTGGGTGCGTTGGCCCATGAAAAACTGGGGGATTGGACCCAAATTCCAGTCGAGCAGGCCGATGGGCTATTCCATGCATCCGCTGCCATAGTCGAACCGTACCACATTGGCGGAATAGGGTGGGCGGCCAGTATGCGCTGGCAACACGATTGGCCTGCAGAACTATCTCCTCGAAATAGCCGAGGAACGCCGCAAGCCCTTAGCGCCAAGCGAAAACGCGAATTTGGACAAGTTCTTTCGTCATACAAAGTACTGCATGCTGAAAGGATCAGATGGCAGGTTCGGGGCGACCGAGAGGGAATGGCAGCCCTTCTTCGTGGCGTTGAGGCGATAGGAAAGAAACGCGCTCAGGGATATGGGCGCGTCAGCAAGTGGGGTATCCGCCAATCCGAAGAGGATCACAGCATCGTCGGACCGGAAGGCCAGCCGATGCGTCCGGTCCCATACAATCTTTTTTCCGGTGACACGAGCTATCCACTGACCGAGGCGGCTTGGAAACCGGCCTATCACGACCCTCGCAACCGCGCGCCCTGCTATGCTCCCTTTTTATATTGAGGACACCAATATGCAGACGTCTTTTGAAATTGTGGCCTCAGACTTCTCACGAAAGGTTCTTGGGAACCAACTCACCGGGGATCCCGTCAAGGACGCCATAAAGTCGCTCACCATGAACCACGCACTTGCCGGGAAGACTTCTGCATGCCGACTGAACAAGTGGGCAATCTTTCGCAGTAGCGGCTGCACCCTTGCCACGGACATAGCTGCTTACCCCGGTGGCGATACCCGCACTGTATGGGAAGCCTTCTCAGCCGAGTTGGCGGCCCTGAAGGAGCCCGTCGTTCTGGTCATCTTCTCTAAGGCGCTGATCACGGTCGACACTTTGAGGGCCACCTACGATGCGCGCAGAACCGCGATTTGTCACCCGGATGGGGTAACCACCCTCGACGTTACTAACGCCGAAATAACGCACCCTCTGGCACGAGCTTACCGAAAGGAGATGCAAAAAGATGCTGCATGACCACATCATTCCGAAGCCCGCCGGTATCGGTGCTTACGCCAGCCACCAGTTGCTCGAAGACATGACCAATGGCGAGAGGCCGCTGTTTGCAGACCTTGGGGATCACCTTGTTGTTCGCGCCGAAGCTGCATTCACGGACGCGGGCAAGCGACTGCGGGAAGTTCGGGAGGGAGATATTCTGGCCTTCGAACTCGTCGCCAGTTGTGGAACCAAGTGCAAGGGCAGGCATCGGTATTTTCCTAGGCATGACTGGCGTTCGCGCAAGGCGTGGCTGGAAAGGAAAGCAGCGGATGCCGGGTTCGAGGTTAGGGCGTTGAGCATAACTGCGCGAGGCGAGAAAATCGAACGCAAAGGCAAAACTCTGAGCATAGACCGCACGCAGTTTGCTGGCATACTCAAGATCACCGATGCAGAAGCATTCATGACAACTCTGGCAGAGGGATTGCCGGGGCCAGCCCGCGCGTTCGGGCGTGGGATGATCCGCATTTGAACCAGCGTGACCTAGTCCAATTATCAGACCATCAGGCCGATGACCAAAGGATAGACCGATGAGTAAACAAACGCTTGTAATTGAATTGACGATCACGCCGCGCGCACCGCTTTCGATCACGATGCCCGTCGCCTCTGGCACCAGCGGCAACGCGATGAACAACTTCCCTGTCATGCCCATAGGCATGAATGAGGAAGGCGAACTGATCAAAAGCGGCTACCTGCCCGCGTCGACCGTACGCGGCGCGATGCGGAGGGGGGCGGCAATGAAAACCATCAAAGCCGCCGGGGGGATTGCAGCAGCGACCGCCTACGAGATGATCGTGGGCCAAACAGCCGACAGCGAGAAAGAGCAGGAAAAAATTGACCTGCAAGCGATTGCGGCAGAACGCGAAGCAAAGCCTATTGTCGACCTCTTCGGCTCGGGCCTCGGTATCAAGTCCAGACTGGATTTTCTGGGTCACTTCATGCCGGCGTCACCTGTCATGCCGTTCCCGATCACGTCCGTGCGCAAGGACATAGACGTGACGGAGGGTGCCTTGGAGGCGCTTGCCGATGATGAACGGGAAAAGACCATCGTTCGTGTTGAGCTGAACGGCCGTAGGGCCACGGCAGAAGGTCTGGTCGAGCAGCTGGAACGCAAACTGAGCAGCAGGAAAAAGCCGCTTCCGGCTGAGGAAATTCCCAGCGTCAAGGCAGAGTTGGCAGAAGCAAAGAAGCTGCTGAAAGCGGTCAATGCGGAAATCGAGGAAAAACTTGGCAAAGACGCGATGAAGGTCTCCACTCGGGCAATCTTTCAGCACTGGGCGCTTCCCCCGAACATATCGCTGAAAGGAACGCTGGTGGTGCGCAACTACCGCGACCGGGACATGGACATCCTGATGGCGGGGTTCGATGCCTTGTCGCGCCGGCCTGTCTTGGGAGCGCACAGCGCGCGCGGTGCGGGCGGATACATTGATTTCAAGGCAGAGATGCGCCTCGACGGCGAACTGGTCCGTATCGTTTCCAGTGGCGGGATCGACAGTCCTGCAAAAATCTCGGACTTTGTCGCTGAACCTTCTGCAGAGGGATGAGTTTTTCAAAACAAGAAGCCGGTGTTTCCATTGTATATCAGTCGATTACGCAGGATCAGCCACAGCCACCCCGAAAACGGGTGGTTACTAAAGGAAGCCCGACCCGGACTACCTGCGAGCGGTGGCCACAGCCACCCCGAAAACGGGTGGTTACTAAAGGTTACCCGGACCTCAACAGCCCCGCCGCCCAGCCACAGCCACCCCGAAAACGGGTGGTTACTAAAGGTAAGCGGTCGTGCGCCCGTCATTGGTGCTTGCCACAGCCACCCCGAAAACGGGTGGTTACTAAAGGTGATCGAGGACGACATTGCCACCAACAACGGCCACAGCCACCCCGAAAACGGGTGGTTACTAAAGGCCTGAGCCTCGACCGCGTGACCGCCTGCCGGCCACAGCCACCCCGAAAACGGGTGGTTACTAAAGGTCGACAAGGAAGTTGTCGTAGCACTCCGAGGCCACAGCCACCCCGAAAACGGGTGGTTACTAAAGGAAGAAGGACGGGCAGGCCAAGGCGATGGATGCCACAGCCACCCCGAAAACGGGTGGTTACTAAAGGAAGGAGTGCAGCGGGAGGCTTTGCTTTTCAGCCACAGCCACCCCGAAAACGGGTGGTTACTAAAGGTAGCCGATCACCAGCATGTCAGGGGTCGCCGCCACAGCCACCCCGAAAACGGGTGGTTACTAAAGGATGGTTTCCCCAGTGAGTTGCGCCCAATCGCGCCACAGCCACCCTGAAAACGGGTGGTTACTAAAGGAGAATGAACCGTGCAGGCCCGTCTGGCGTGTGCCACAGCCACCCCGAAAACGGGTGGTTACTAAAGTAAGTGCTTGCTCACGGGCAGGGTCAGACCGGCCACAGCCACCCCGAAAACGGGTGGTTACTGAAAAAATAAAAAGCAGTGCCAGATTGTCGTGGTCGGCCACAGTCACCCGAACAGGGGTGGTTCCGGACTGAAGGAGGGGTGTATGTTTCGGTCGAATGAACAGAAGGAGTTTGCGCAACGTGTGCGTAAGCACATCGAGAACCCGGATGCGCCGCTGTTGTTGGAGGGAGCCACCGGTCTTGGCAAGACGCGCGCGTACCTTCATCCCTTGTTCGAAAGCGGAAAACGGGCTGCCATTTGTCTGGCCACTGGCGAACTCATCAGCCAATTGGAAGCAAGCAGCGACTTGAATTGGGTGCAGGACCTGTTCCCCGGCCGCTCGGTTGCAACCTTCCGGTCGAAAAGACACTTCACCGATGAGGAGGGCATATTCGATACAGCCGCCTTTGATGCGCAGAAGCAGTCCGCGATGACCGCGGACATCATAATCTGCACCGCCTCCTCGGTGATATATGATCAGCGCCTCGGCGGCGCTTATAATGGCGTCACCGAGCGCGAGGTGATTGTTTTCGATGAGGCCGACCAGATCCCCGGCCTAGCTGCGCTCAGCGCAGACTTGAGCATTCCCCGAAGCACCCTGCGAAGCCTTGGTATTGACCCGTCCAACCCACTACAAGTCGCGACGGAAGTCCTTGCGACCACCTTTGCAGACCCCGAGACCAGGGCGAAAGCAAAGATCATTCGGGAGGTGGCCCAAGCAGAACCCGTCTGGTTCAGGAAAGTGGGCATGGACGGCGAAGGAGGGGTGGCCGTCATACACCGCCTACCCGGTCGCCTGTTGAAGAAAATTGCCAACCGGCCCAGCACGATCTTTGTCAGCGCAACGCTTAGTGTGAACAGGCGCTTCAATGACTTCGTTCGAAGCATGGGTATCGAGGTACAGTCCGCGCTGTCCGCCGTGATCGAACCTGCCCATCACGGTGAAGTTTATTTCTCTTTCGCTGTGGAACACGAGGTCGGCACCGACGAGTGGCTGCAGGCGATGGTCGACGAAATCAATGGTGCTGACGGCCTTACCCTTGTCGTGACGCCCAGCCATGAACTTGCCCAACGGCTTGGGGAGCGTGTCGAGGATTGTATCTGGCGCACTCGGGAAGAGACTACTCGGGATGCCTATGACCGTATGGGCAATGCAAAGGTGTTGATCGCCGCCGGTGCGTGGGCCGGTCTGGATGTTGACCGGCAATGGAACACGATTGTCGTGCCTCGGATACCGTTTTCAGCCCCCCGCGAACTCTTTGAGGACTGGGACGAGGAATTGGAAGAGCATCTCCGTGTCGGGGATCCAATGACCTCATATCTCGACAGCAAGAACACCGCCGCACGCCGGATGGTTCAGGTGCTTGGCCGAGGGCTGCGCCGTCCCGATGCGAAGGTGTGTTTTGTGATTGGGGACGCTCGGGTCGGGCAATTGGGCGACTTCCTGCCGGGGCGTTTTCACAAGGGATTTTTCGAGGGCCGATCCATTGAACGCAGCATATCAAGTTCGGAACGCAACCCGGCAGTGCGGCGAGAGGCGCTTCGAACAAGAGGCATCACCTGCGAAGCCTGCGGCCACAAACCACGGATCACCCTTCGTGAAGTAGAGGTCCACCACGTCAATCCCTTGGCTGACAATGGCCCGACACGGACAAATGTACAGACGGACGTTCTGGTTCTTTGTCGCATTTGCCACGCGAGGGCGCATAAAGACGGCAACCGTAATGTTTTGGATCTGGAGCAGCTGAGACAGATCGCCTCTGAAGAGCAGAAGGATGATTTCGAGGAACTGTGATTGTTTAAGTAACGACCTGCGTCAAGATGGCCAACCACTCCGTGGCGGCCGCGATCTAGTCGAGGATTGCGCTTTAGGGAGCGAGTGGCATAGCGATCAGAACAAAGCCCACCTTGAAATTTGGATCAACCCGCAATCCCTTTCGCCATCCCTTGAATACGCGCCCCCCACGCCACCTTCCGTTTCCAAGCGTCGGGAATGTCCGAGACCCCATATAGGCCCCTCGAGCAGCGCAAACGTTACACCTTCCTCTGCCCCCCCCTGTTAAGTGAGACCCAGCCCATACGAGTGGGGGCGGGGTCCATTCTCTGGCCATGTGGTCGGGGGGTACCCCTCCCGGCTGCCGGTGAGCCTCAGAGACACCCGACAAGCCCGAACGGCAATGAATCGCATGCGCTTGCATGATGAGCCGCCATTGACCGGGCGAAGTACATAATCGCCCCGAGCCACGTCTCGCCAGCGTGTCTGCAATGCACCTCACCTCGGTGTCCAACCACCTAAACGGTGAGTCGGCTGGTGGGTAGGTAAGTCGCGCATGCGCAGGAATTGCGCAGCAAGATCAAATACTTAAATGGAATAGTGGCGGAGAGACAGGGATTCGAACCCTGGGTGGGCTTGCACCCACAACGGTTTTCGAGACCGCCCCGTTCGACCACTCCGGCACCTCTCCGCGGGGGTCTGTGAGGGGGGGATTTAGTGAGGTTCGCGCGGGGGTGCAAGCGGAAAGTGACAAGTTTTTGCACCGGCTCGAATTTCCATTGCCCGTGCGGGTAAATGGCTTAGGCTTGGCATATGACACGACTGTTTCGCGACACCTTGCCCCTCCTTTTCGGCTTTTTGCTTCTTGGTCTCGCGCTTGCGCAGCCGCTCAGGGCGGCGGACCGGGCGCGGATCGAGGCGTTTCTCGTCACCACCGGTTTCGACGTGGCGCTGGATTCGATTGCCCAGGCCTCTGCCTCGGCGCCGGGGATGCTGGGGCTGGAGGCCGAGAGTTTCGGCAGCCAGTGGACCACATTGACCCGCGAGGTGTTCGATACCAAGGGAATGCGTGTACAGGCGCTGGATATCCTGGAACAGACGCTGAGCGATGCGGCGCTTGATCATGCGGTCGAATTCTATGCCTCGGACCTGGGTCAGCGGCTGGTGGTGGCCGAGAACGACGCACATATGACCGATGACGATCTGAAGGAAGAAGCGGGCGAGGCGATTGTTTCGGAACTGGTGCGACATGGCTCGTCCCGGGTCGAGAGCCTGAAACGGATGAACCGCGCCATAGATTCCTCCGGCACTGCGCTGCGCGCCTTGCAGGAGATTCAGCTGCGGTTCCTGCTGGCGGCCAGTGCCGCCGGGGTGATCGATCTGCAAATGGAGGTCGAGGATCTGCGCGAGCTTTTGCGCGGCAACGAGACCGAGATGCGCAATGCGCTCCAGCTTTCGGCGTTGGCCTCGGCGGCCTATACCTATCAGGCCTTTTCCGATGACGAGGTGGACGCCTATACAGAGGCGCTGGAACAGCCCCTGATGCAGGAGGTCTATGAATTGCTGAACGCGGTGCAATACTCGATCATGGCCGACCGGTTCGAGGTGCTGGCGGTTCGCATGGCGGAGCTTCAGCCGGTGCAGGAGTTGTGATGCGGCGCGTCTGGGCGGTTCTGTGCCTGTGGCTGGCCGCGCCGGTGGCGGCCGACCCCGCGTTCGATGATCTGGCGCAGGCCATGCGGTTGACCGAGGTGGTCGAGATCCTGCGCGACGAGGGGCTGCGCTACGGCGAAACGCTGGATGCCGAGATGCTGGACGGGACAGGCGGCGCGTTCTTCGCCGCTCAGGTGGCGCGGATCTATGCGCCCGATCGGATGTACACGGCATTGAGCAGCGCGCTGGCCGATCACCTGGATGAAGAACAGGTCGCGGCTGCGACCGCGTTTTTCCGGACCGAAAACGGCCAGACCATCCTGACACTGGAAAACTCGGCCCGGCGCGCCTTTACCGATGACGGTATCGAGGAAATGGCGCTGGAGCGGGCCGAGCGGGCAGGGAAGGATGACACCCGCCTGCGCCAGGTGGCCGAGTATGTGGCGGCAAATGACCTGATCGGCCAGAATGTCAAAGGGGCGATCAGCGCCGATTTTCAGTTTTACCGTGGTCTCAGCGACGGGCAGGGAACCGCGCGCGATGACGGCGCGGTACTGGCCGGCCTGTTGGAGGCCCGCGACGAGACCGAGGCCGAGACCCGGCGTTGGGTGATGGGGTTTCTCTATTTCGCCTATGCGCCGCTGGACGATGCGCAGATGCAGGCCAATATCGACTTTTCGCTCAGCCTTGCCGGGCAGGCGCTGAACACGGCGCTGTTCGATGGGTTCGACCGGCTGTATGGAGCGATCTCCTATGATCTGGGCCGAGCGGTGGGATTTGCGCTCAAGGCGTCCGATATCTGAGTGCCGGGCACCGGTGATCCTGCGGAACGCGCGTCCGACGGCGCGGCATGGAAAAGACATCCCGCTTGTGCCCGCATTTGCGGTTGACAAAGCCCCGCACGACATGGATAAGCCCGCATCCCGGCCCGGTTTCCGCGCCGGGTTTCGTTATCGTTTGGCCTGCCCGGAATCGGAAGGGCCGTTAATCCGCCCGAAACAGGGCGCGCTGTTCGCAGGTGGCTTTCCGTTAGGGGGCCGAAACGCTCGGGGCTCCGGGGACCGAAGAACGCGGTGACAAGAAGGAAAGACGCATGTTTGCGGTCCTCAAGACTGGCGGCAAGCAGTACAAGGTTCAGGCGGGCGATGTGCTCCGCGTTGAAAAGCTGGCTGCCGATGCAGGTGAAAAAGTTCAATTCAACGACGTGCTGATGCTGGGCGGTGACGCACCGGTTGTGGGCGCGCCGCTGGTTGATGGTGCTGCGGTTCAGGCCGAAGTCATCGACCAGATCAAAGGCGAAAAGCTAATCCATTTCGTCAAGCGCCGTCGTAAGCACAGCTCGCAGCGCACCAAGGGTCACCGCCAGAAGCTGACGCTGGTCAAGATCACCGAGATCCTGACCTCGGGCGCCGACAAGACCGGTGTCAAAGCCGCAACCGGCCAGGCCGCCGCAGGCGCCGCTGCACCCGCAGCCGCAGCCCCCGCAGCCGCAGGCTCGGACGATCTCACCAAGATCACCGGTGTCGGCCCCGCCGCCGCCAAGAAGCTGGTCGAAGCGGGCATTGGCAGCTTTGCCGCGCTGGCCGCCTTGTCGGACGAGCAGATTGCTGCTATCGACGCGGTTAAGGTAAAGCCCGAATGGGTTGAGCAGGCCAAAGAGCTGGCTCAAGGCTAAGGAGAGAAAGAATGGCACATAAAAAAGCTGGCGGTTCCTCCCGTAACGGCCGCGACTCCATCGGTCGCCGTCTTGGCGTCAAGAAGTACGGCGGCGAAGCTGTTGGCGCCGGCAACATTCTCGTGCGTCAGCGCGGCACCAAGTTCTGGCCGGGCGAAGGCGTTGGCATGGGCAAGGATCACACGATCTTTGCAACCGTCGACGGCGCCGTGAAGTTCCACAAGGGGCTGAAAAAGCGCACCTTCATTTCGGTCCTGCCGGTGGCGGAGGCCGCAGAGTAAGCCGAAACCCAGAAGGTTTAGAAAAAATTCATGGGGGACCGGCAAGGATTGCCGGTCCCCTTTCTCGTTTTTCACCAAAGTTTCATCGGACGCCCCATGGCCGTTGCCACGACCAGCTTTCTGCTCTTTGCCGCCGCGCAGGTGGGCACGCCGGGCCCGGCCAACATGGCCCTGCTGGCCACCGGTGCGCGCTATGGCTTTCGCGCGGCGCTGCCCTTTGTCGCCGGGGTGGCCCTGGGCAAGCAACTGGTGATCTGGCCGGTGGGGTTTGGCCTGATGGAACTCGCCGATCGGGTGCCGATGTTGTTTCAGGCGCTCAAATATCTTTGCGTGGCCTATATCTGCTGGCTCGCCTGGAAGATCGCCAATCTGCGCCTGAGCACTGATGGAGGCGCGTCTGACGCGGCACCGGGGTTTCGCGCCGGGTTGCTGGTGCACCCGCTGAATCCCAAGGCCTGGGCGTTGATCGTTTCCGGATTTGCCGGTTTCGTCGCCCCCGGCACCTTGCCGTTTCAGGCGACGTTGACGGTGGCGCTGGGGCTTTTGGCTTGTCAGGCGGTTTTCCACCCGCTCTGGGCCTTTGCAGGCGATCGCATCGCGGCGGTGGTTGCAGGACGGCCTAGCGAGAAATACCTGATGTGGATGCTGGCGGGGCTGACCGTTGCATCCGTGATTTATGGTGTGTTCGGAGGAGGAGCACAGAAATGAAGTTTGATACGATCATAAACCAGCCGGTCATTGAAACCGAACGCTTTGATCTGCGCCCGCTGCGCAAGTCGGATATGGGGCTGATCGAGCATTACGCCCGCGACGAGCGGGTTGCGCGCATGACCACCTCTATCCCGCATCCGCTGCCTCCGGGCATGGCCGAAGGCTTTGTCGCCCGCGCCATGAGCGAGGAGCGGACCGAGGATGTCTGGGCGATGGATGCCACCCGCGACGGCGGGCCCGAACTGATGGGCCTGATCTCGCTGGAACGGATGGATCGCAACCAGTCCGAGGTCGGGTACTGGGTCGCGCCCGTGTTCTGGAATACCGGCATCGCCTCGATGGCGGTCGAGGCGTTGGTGAATGCCAACCCGTTGGGCAACGCCACCATGTTCGCCAGCGTGTTTCAGGACAATCCTGCCTCGGCCAGGGTCTTGACCCATTGCGGGTTTCAGTATCTTGGAGACGCCGAGAGTTATTCGGTGGCCCGCGACGCCGCCGTCCCCACCTGGACCTATAGCCGCAAACTGTGACTTGGCCCGCCCGGGCCTTTGCAGTAGGGAGCACATATGAAATTTCTCGATCTTGCAAAGGTCTATATCCGCTCGGGTTCCGGCGGAAATGGCTGCGTCAGTTTCCGGCGCGAAAAATTCATTGAATATGGCGGCCCCGATGGGGGCGATGGCGGCAAGGGCGGTTCGGTCTGGGCCGAGGCGGTGGATGGGCTGAACACGCTCATCGACTTTCGCTATCAGCAGCATTTCTTTGCCCAGAACGGGGTGCCCGGCAAGGGTCAGCAGCGGTCGGGCAAGGATGGCGACGATATCGTGCTGCGGGTGCCCGTGGGCACCGAGATCCTGGACGAGGACGAGGAAACCGTTCTGGCCGACCTGACCGAGGTGGGCCAGCGGGTGCTGCTGGCCAAGGGCGGCAATGGCGGTTTTGGCAACCTGCATTTCAAATCGGCCACCAACCAGGCGCCGCGCCGGGCCAATCCGGGCCAGCCGGGGGTGGATCGCACCATCTGGCTGCGGCTCAAGCTGATCGCCGATGTGGGCCTGTTGGGCCTGCCCAATGCGGGCAAGTCGACCTTTCTGGCGGCCACGTCGAACGCGCGGCCCAAGATCGCCGATTACCCCTTTACCACGCTGCACCCCAATCTGGGGGTTGTGGGTGTCGACAATGTGGAATTCGTGATCGCCGACATTCCCGGCCTGATTGCCGGCGCACATGAGGGGCGCGGCATCGGCGACCGGTTCCTGGGCCATGTGGAACGCTGCGCGGTGCTGTTGCATCTGGTCGATGGCACCTCGGGCGATCTGGTCGAGGATTACCACACCATCATCGGCGAGCTTGAGGCCTATGGCGGCGATCTGGCGGACAAACCCCGCGTGACCGTGCTGAACAAGATCGACACGCTGGATGACGAGGAACGCGCCTTTCTGGTCGAAGAGCTGGAAGAGGCCTCGGGCGGACCGGTGATGATGATGTCAGGCGCCTCGCGCGAGGGGGTGACCGAGGTGCTGCGCGCCCTGCGGGCCCGCATCGACGCCAACCGCCTTCGCGAAAAGCCTGTGGAGGAGTCGCAGCCTTGGCAACCCTGACGGCAGCCCGGCGGCTGGTGGTCAAGATCGGCTCGGCCCTGCTGGTCGACCGCAACACGGGAGACCTGCGCGCCGACTGGCTGCATTCACTGGCGGCCGACGTGGCCTGGCTCAAGGGGCTGGGCCTGGATGTGATCCTGGTCTCGTCCGGCTCGATCGCGTTGGGGCGGGGCGTGCTGGGCCTGCCGCGTACGGCGCTGCCGCTTGAACAATCCCAGGCCGCCGCCGCCGTGGGCCAGATCCGTCTGGCGCGCGCCTATGAAGAGGCGCTGGCCCCGCACAGGATCACCACCGCGCAGGTTCTGGTCACGCTCGAGGATAGCGAGGATCGCCGCCGCTATCTGAACTCGCGCGCGACGCTGGAAACGCTGCTGGGTCTTGGGGCGGTGCCCATCGTCAACGAGAATGACACCGTGGCGACGGACGAGATCCGCTATGGCGACAATGACCGGCTGGCTGCACAGATCGCGGTCACCGTGGGCGCCGATCAGCTGATCCTGCTGTCGGATGTGGACGGGTTCTATACCGGCAATCCCAGCGACGATCCCGGTGCCACTCGCTTCGACGTGATCGAGCGGATCACGCCCGAGATCGTGGCAATGGCCGGCGATGCGGGCTCGGGCCTGTCCAAGGGCGGAATGAAGACCAAGCTGATGGCGGCACAGATGGCCACCGCTGGCGGTTGCGCCATGGCGATTACCGAAGGATCACCCCTGAACCCGCTGAAAACGCTTGAAAATGGTGCCAACTGCACTTGGTTCACCGCGACGCTTGACCCACAGGCGGCCCGCAAGCGGTGGATCGCAGCGATGAAGCCGCGCGGCGAGATCAGCGTCGATGCAGGTGCCGCCCGCGCGCTGGAGGGCGGCAAGAGCCTGTTGCCAGCCGGGGTGACGACGATTTCGGGTGTCTTTGGCCGCGGCGACCCGGTTGCCATTCTGGGCCCGGACGGTCGGCGCCTGGGGCAGGGGCTTTGCCGCTATACCGGCGACGAGGCGCGCGCCATTCGGGGGCGTCAGTCGTCCGAGATCGAGGCGACGCTGGGCTATCCAGGCCGCGCCGCATTGATCCACCGGGACGACATGGCGCTTTGACCCGGACGCCGCGACGCTCTATCCATTGACCTGACCCAAGCGCAGGGGACCGCCATGAAAGACATCGAAGACATCGCCGCCGTCATGACCGATATCGGCAAACGGGCCAAGGCCGCCGCGGCCGAACTGGCCTTTGCCACAGCCGAGCGCAAGCATGCCGCACTGATCGCCGCCGCCGATGCGGTCTGGACTCGGCGGGGTGAGATCATCGCCGCCAATGCGCGCGATCTGGACTATGGCCGCGACAAGGGGCTGAGCCCGGCGATGATGGACCGGCTCAAGCTGGACGAGGCGCGGATTCAGGGCATCGTCGACGGTCTGCGCACCGTGGCCGAACAGGGCGATCCGGTGGGCGAGGTTCTGGCGGAATGGGACATGCCTTCGGGGCTTCATATCCAGCGGGTGCGCACACCTTTGGGGGTGATCGGGGTGATCTATGAAAGCCGCCCCAATGTGACGGCGGATGCCGGGGCGCTATGCCTCAAATCGGGCAATGCGGTGATCCTGCGCGGCGGGTCCGAAAGCTTCCATTCCTCGGGTGCGATCCATGCCTGTCTGGTCGAGGGGCTGCGCGCCGCGGGCCTGCCCGAGGATGCGATTCAGCTGGTGCCGACCCGCGATCGGGCGGCGGTATCCGAACTGCTGACCATGACCGATTATGTCGATGTGATCGTGCCGCGTGGCGGCAAGGGGCTGGTGGGGCTGGTACAGCGCGAGGCGCGGGTGCCGGTCTTTGCCCATCTCGAAGGCATCGTGCATATCTATATCGACAAAAACGCCGATCCCGAAAAGGCGCTGCGCGTGGTGATGAATGCCAAGACGCGCCGCACAGGGATTTGTGGCGCTGCTGAATGTCTGTTGATTCACAAGGATATAGCGGACAATCTTGGTGCCGATCTGGTGCACGCGCTGATCGAAGCCGGGGTCGAGGTGCGGGCCGAGGGGCTGCCCGGCTCGCTTGCCGCAACCGAGGCGGACTGGGGCAAGGAATACCTCGATATGATCATCGCGGCCAAGGTGGTCGATGACGTGGACGCGGCCATCGCCCATATCCGGCACTATGGCTCGAACCACACCGATTGCGTGATCACCGAAGATGACGCGGTTGCCGCGCGCTTTTTCGAGCGGCTCGACAGCGCCATCCTGATGCACAATGCCTCGACCCAGTTTGCCGATGGCGGCGAGTTCGGCATGGGTGCCGAGATCGGCATCGCCACCGGCAAGATGCATGCGCGCGGCCCGGTGGGGGCGGCGCAGCTGACCAGTTTCAAATACCTGGTGCGCGGGAACGGAACGACCCGGGCCTGATCAGAACCGGATCACCAGCTGGCGGTCGCTGGTCTCAACCGTGACCCGCCGGCCGGCATCTTCGGCCACCGCCGGCAAGAGGGCGAATTGCACCTGCGCCGGTGTCACCTGTTTCAGGGCGGCGGGGTTGCTCAACCCCTCCCACAGGGCGGGATCGACCGACAGTTTCTCGGCCTCGGCGGTGACGATCCAGCGGTCGCCATGCTGGTCCATCCGCACGCTGCCGCCAAAGGGCAGGGCGGTTTCGCAGCATTGCAGCGCCAGAAAGGCCATCCGCACCTCGGCGCGGGCAACCGGCTCAGTCGGTGCCCAGTCGGCCTTGGCCCTGGCGCTGCGGTTCAGATCGTCGAGCAGGCCGACCAGTTCGGCACGGCCCAGCATCTGATCGCTCGACGCGCCATAGGCGATGCGAAAGAAGCGAATGCGCGCCTCGGCATTGCCGACGCTGTCGGCAATCAGTTCCATCTCGGGCCCCTCGACCGCGCCGGTCATGTCGAGCAGCTCCAGCCCGTTGGTAATGGCGCCGATCGGGCTGATCAGGTCGTGACAGATGCGCGAGCCGATCAGGCTGGCCAGGTTGACGCCGCTTTGGGCCATGCGATACCTCCGTTGTCAGACCCGCACATCCAGCAGACAGGGCCCGGATATGACCGATCTCAATGCCATTCTTGCACCGGGCATGTTCGTGCGCCACCCTGATTACCCCGACTGGGGAACCGGGCAGGTCCAGTCCAGCATCGCCGGCAAGATCACCGTGAATTTTCCCGATCAGGGCAAGGTGGTGATTGACGGCACGCGCATCGCCCTGCTTGTGGTCTTTGATCCGTGATTTGCGTTACCGAAAGGTTAACACCAGCGCCCACCACCGCCTTTGTGTTGCAAATCCTGCGAAAGCCGCGCTATCTGCGCGCAACCACGATCCACCCGCCGGAGACCCATGCCAGACCACGGCCCCGCCTTTACCGTCAAGATTGCCGAGACCGAGGCCGAACTGCACGCGGCCCAGCGCCTGCGCTATGACGTGTTCGTGCGCGAACTGGGCGGCGGCGGGGCGCTGGTCGATCATCAGGCCGGGCTGGAGCGGGACCGGTTTGACCCGTTTTTCGACCATATGCTGTGCATCAACAACCGGTCAAGGCAGGTGGTGGGCGTCTATCGTCTGTTGCGGGACAGTCAGGCGCAATCAGCGGGGCAGTTCTATTCCGAGGATGAATATGACCTTGGCGTACTGAAACGCTCGGGTCGCCGGCTGCTGGAACTTGGCCGCTCCTGCGTGCATCCCGATTATCGTGGTGGCATGGCCATGTACCACCTGTGGAACGGGCTGGCCGACTATGTCGCGCAGCACGGGATCGAGGTTCTGTTCGGGGTCGCCAGTTTCCACGGCACCGATGTCGAGGCGCTGGCTCAGCCGCTGTCGATGCTGTATCACAACCACCTTGCACCCGAGGATCTGCGGGTGCGCACCCAGCCCGCCCATTATGTCGACATGAACCGGGTCGCGCCCGAGGCATTGGACCGGCGCCGCGCCATGCTCGAGGTGCCATCGCTGATCAAGGCCTATCTGCGGCTGGGCGGGTTCGTGGGCGATGGCGCCTATGTCGACCATGCGTTCAACACCACCGATGTCTGCCTGATCCTGGATACCGCACGGATGAACGAGCGCCAGCGGCGTATCTATGGCGGGGGCTAGGGATGGTTCCACTCTGGAACAGTGAGGATGACCCCGATCCGATCGAGATCGACTTGATCGGCTGGCTGCTGGTGCTGGTGCGCGGGGTGCCGCTGGCGCTGCTCGTCTTTGGTGGGCTGATCGTGTTGTTGCTGGTGCGGCTGGTCGAGCGGCCACTGTGCGGCCTGCACCGGCCCGTCACGCCGCATATCACCCAATTTGTCTGCCGCAACGCGTTCCGTATCCTCGGCATCGGGTTCGAGAGCAGCGGAGAGCTGATGCGCGAGCAGGGCGCGGTGGTGGCCAACCATACCTCCTGGCTGGACATCTTTGCGCTGAACGCGCGCAAGCGGGTCTATTTCGTGTCCAAGGCCGAGGTGGCGAACTGGCCCGGCATCGGCTGGCTGGCGCGGGCCACCGGTACCGTGTTCATCGAACGCAACCCCAAGCAAGCGCGCGAACAGACCCGCATTTTCACCGAGCGGCTGGCGGTGGGGCACAAGCTGTTGTTCTTTCCCGAAGGCACCTCGACCGACGGGCTGAGGGTTCTGCCATTCAAGACTACGCTGTTTGCGGCGTTTTTCGCGCCCGAACTGCGGCCGATCATGTATGTGCAACCGGTCTCGGTCGTGTTCCACGCCCCCAAAGGCCAGCCCGACCGATTCTATGGCTGGTGGGGCGACATGGAGTTCGGCCCGCATCTGCTCAAGACTTTGGCGGCGCGGCGGCAGGGCCGGGTCGAGCTGATCTATCACGCCCCGGCCCGGGTGAGCGATTTCGACAACCGCAAGGCGCTGGCCGCCCATTGCGAAGAGGCGGTGCGCCACGCGCACAGCCTGGCGCGGCTCACGCCCTGAGCGCTCAATCCGCCGGGAGCGCCCGCTGTTGAAGCTTTGGCGCCGGGGTCAGCGGCAGAACAGGGGCCACTTTGGCCGGTGCTGGTGCTGGTGCGGTTGGCGCCTGCGGCGGCTCTGCTGCGGCCTTGCGGCGGATCACCAGCACGCCGGGCGCGTAGCGACCCGGATCGCCCCAGAACACCGCCTTGTCGCCCTGGCGCACCGCGATTGCCGCGCCATCAAAGGCGGCAATGGTCACCGCCCACAACTCGCAGCTGGTCGAGCGGCCGCGATACGCGTCTTTTTCAGGGTATTTGCAGGGTTCGTCGTCATAGAACCCGTTCGAGCTGAGCAATCGACCAAGCTCGTAGACCCCGGTGGGCTGGCGGGTGCGGACAAAGTTCATGTGGCCAAACCGATCATAAAGCAGCACGATCCGTTCGGTGGGCTTGATTTCCGCGCTGGCGGCCCGGTCAAAGGCGATGCGACCGCGCGGGCTGCCTAAACGGCTGTAATCGCGCGGCTCGATCACCCGGCGGCCCAGTTGCAACAGGTCCGAGCAGGCAGTGAAGGTTTCCAGGAAGCGCTGCGGGCTGCTGCTGTCCGCCAGGTTCACCATGTCCAGCCCCTCGACATAAGAGTAGGTGGCCCGGCCCTTGAAATTCAGCCCGAACAGGAACGGCACCTGCCCATCATAGCTTTCGGCGTTGCGCCGGGCCATGTCGTTCAGACACAGGATCGCGTCCAGATTGCGGGCAAAGAACATCGACTGCATGTCGCGCCCGTCGATCCGGCGATAGCCCACCACCCGCGTGTCACCCGCCACCCGGGCAAAGCCCATCGGCACCACTGCCACAACAGCGGGGTCGTCGCGCACCGCCAGCCAGGCCTCGGCCATGGTGGGCGACAGGATGCGGGCGCCGCCGGTGGCGGCATTCACCAGAACGCCGTTGGCTGCCCGGTTCCGGTAGGCGCGCTGAAACAGGTCCTCCATATCGAAGAACTCGTATTCGTATAGCGGCACCTCGCGGCCAAACCGCAGCGCATCGTATTCGAAACGCCCGGTCTCTGGCCCGTCAAAGGTGGCGCCCTGTTTGATCCAGACCTTGTCGAACCCGGCCAGGGGGTGCCAACGCGCCTCTTGCGCAAGGGCGGGCAGGGTAAGGAGAGAGAGCAGGAGTACAAGCAAGCGGCGCATCAGCATGTCTTTCTCCCCTTTTTCGCGGTCACGATGATCTTCATGTCAAAGCCGCCATCGGGGACTTGCCCGTCCAGCGTCACTGGGTTGTTCGGATCCAGCGGCCCGGACCGCTTGATATTCGCCCGTACCGTGACAAAGCCGGAGGGCGCATTGTTTAACGCCGTTCGCACGATACAGGTTACATCGTCCTGAAAGCCGTTCACGTTGATGTTCTGGGTGAAGTTCCCGATGGTGATGGTCAGCACCGCCGCTTCCTGCCGGAAGATGTCGTAGAACCCGCCCTTGGTCTCGGGCCGGACATTGATATGAAACAGCTGATCGTCGGTGGCATAGAACTGGTCCGAGATCTTGAAGCTGGTGTCGTATAGAGCCAATCCGGCCTCGTTCACCGCCTGACGTCCCTCGGCATCCTGTATCGGTGTTTTCTGGTAGAAAAGGTTGAGCGTATAGACCGCGTCGACCTGTTCGGTCACCGGCGACAGCCACGCCTTGAGCATGTTGGTCTCGCCATATTCGCGGTAGAGGTATTCCACATAATCGTCGCGGAAATCGCTGACCGAGAGCAGCACCTGCCGCTGAAAGAACTTGCGGAAGTCGGGATCGGCGAACAGCGCCTTGATCTCTTCGGCGTCGGGCGGGCTGGCCAGTTGCTCGATGACGGGGCCACCTTCGGCCTCGAGCCATTTCCGCAAGATGGCCGGATCATGGCCCGACAGCGCCCCGATCACGTTGTCGCGGTGCCAGGCCCGATAGCCCTCGTCGGGGCGGCTGAGTTCCGTCATGATCTCGGCGGTCAGGCGCGGGCGCAGCACGCCTTCCCAGATCACCACCACCACGATGGCGATCGGGGTGGCGACGATGGCGGCGACGATGCCGAAATCCTTGATCAGCGAGGACAGGTTGGACAGGGTTGCGCGCCAACCGGCGGGTTTGGGTTTCTCCGCAGCAGCTGCGGGCGCGGGCGGGGACGCTTGTGCTGCGGCGGCCGGTGTCCCGCCATCGACGGTGTCGTTTGGCATGCCAATTCACCTATTTCTACAAAATCATGTCAAAACAGAAGCGGCCGCCGGATGAGGGGACCGGTATGATGCAATCTCTGGATGAGTATCACAAAATTCGCTATGTTTCCAGATGAGGCAAGGCGACGGGTTCGCGGATATGCTCGAAGCCCCTTGCGCCCCGGGTCCGGTCACTGTATACGCGCGCCATTCAAAACCCGCAGGCGGGGTTTTGGTCCGTTTGGGGGAGACATCCCCATCCGAACCGCCGGTTGGAGCATCCGCTTCTTCTCCCCCGCCAAGGCGCAAACCGGAAAAAGGAAATACCGCATGGCTCTTCCCGAGTTCTCCATGCGTCAGCTGCTGGAAGCTGGCGTTCACTTCGGCCACCAGACCCAACGTTGGAACCCGCGCATGTCGCCGTTCATCTACGGCGCCCGCAACGGCATCCACATCCTCGACCTGACCCAGACCGTTCCGATGCTGGACCAGGCGCTGAAAGCCGTGCGCGATACCGTCGCCAAGGGCGGCCGCGTTCTGTTCGTGGGCACCAAGCGTCAGGCCGCGGGCCCGATCGCCGAAGCTGCCGAGAAATCGGCCCAGTATTACATGAACCACCGCTGGCTGGGCGGCACCCTGACCAACTGGAAGACCGTGTCGCAGTCGATCCAGCGCCTGCGCATGATCGACGAGAAGATGGAAGGCGGCGCCGAAGGCCTGACCAAGAAAGAGCGTCTGGGCATGGAACGCGACCAGGCCAAGCTGCAAGCTTCGCTGGGCGGGATCCGCGAAATGGGCGGCGTGCCGGACCTGCTGTTCGTCATCGACGTCAAGAAAGAAGCGCTGGCGATTGCTGAAGCCAACAAGCTGGGCATCCCGGTTGTGGCCGTGGTCGACACCAACTGCTCGCCCGATGGTGTTGATTACATCATCCCCGGCAACGATGACGCCGCCCGCGCCATCTCGCTGTATTGCGATCTGGCAGCGCGCGCCGCGCTGGACGGCATGTCGGCTCAGCTGGGCGCCGCAGGCGTCGATCTGGGCGAGCTGGAAGAGGCCCCCGCCGAAGAGGCGCTGGTCGAAGAGGCAGCCGCCGAGGCCTGATCGGCCCCGTCATCCGAATGACATATGGGGCAGGGTATGACCTGCCCCAAATCCGTTTTGAATTGAGGAGAGCCAAGATGGCAATCACTGCAGCACTCGTTAAGGAACTGCGCGACGCAACCGGCGCCGGCATGATGGACGCCAAGAAGGCGCTGACCGAAACCGATGGCGACATGGAAGCCGCCGTTGACTGGCTGCGCACCAAGGGTCTGGCGAAAGCCGCCAAGAAATCGGGCCGCACCGCCGCCGAAGGTCTGGTCGCCGTTGTCGTCGACGGTGGCAAGGGTGTCGCGGTCGAGGTGAACTCGGAAACCGACTTCGTTGCCAAGAACGGCGAATTCCAGGACATGGTCGGCAAGATCGCATCGGCCGCGCTGGCCGTTGACGATGTCGACGCGCTGCTGGCCGCCGATCTGGGTGGCAAGAACGTGGCCGACACCCTGACCGACAAGATCGCCACCATCGGCGAGAACATGTCGGTGCGCCGCCTGGCCAAGATCGAAGGCGAAACCGTTGTGACCTATGTCCACAACGCCGCCACCGCCGGCATGGGCAAGATCGGCGTTCTGGTCGCCATGAAAGGTGGCGACGAGGCACTGGGCAAGCAGGTCGCGATGCATATCGCCGCCGTGAACCCCGCCGCGCTGAGCGAAGCCGAGCTGGACCCGGCCGTGGTCGAGAAGGAAAAGCAGGTGCAGATGGACATCGCCCGCGAATCCGGCAAGCCGGAAGCTGTGATCGAGAAGATGATCGAAGGTCGGATGAAGAAATTCGTCGCCGAATCGACCCTGTTGAGCCAGCAGTTCGTGGTGAACCCCGACGTGACCGTCGGTGCCGCCGCTGCCGAGGCCGGAGCCGAGATCACCGGTTTTGTCCGTCTCGAAGTGGGCGAAGGCATTGTGGTCGAGAAGGAAGACTTCGCCGCCGAGGTGGCAAAGGCCGCACAGGGCTGATCCCGACCTGTACCGGCTTTGCCGTTACGAAAACTTCCGACCGGCCGCATGTCTGACGTGCGGCCGGTTTTCTTTTGCCGCTCGATGAACCGGCCTGGGAAATCCATATGTCGCAACGACATCAGGGCGATACCGGTTTTGCCGGTATCGCCCTGAGATTTGGGTGAGGGGCCCCGTAAGATGGGGATGGTGGGGCCCCTCATGTTCTCCGGCGCTGACGTCGATTAATAGACAGCCAACGCCGGACAGGTCAGAGAGCCTTGAAATCACAAGGGTCTTTTCCCGATGTTCCCAGGCCAAAGCCACCACTCACGGAACATCATCATAATGCGAAAACCTGGCCCTGTTCGAAAGTCGGGGATTCCTTACCTATGGTCAACTTTCTGAATACTCACCGTACACACAAGGATTTCACCCTGTCAAATACAGGGCGATTCACCTTCTTATTATTGAATATTAAATGGTTGCGGGAGAAAGTTGAAGTAAACCGCTCTCAGGCTTCCATGATGAACATCTGATTGTGCAGCGCCGCTTTCAGTACCGCCTGCGCGGTGGTCTCAACCGACAGCGCCTCGCGCGCCAGGCGCAAGTGTTTTTCCACCGTGGCTGCGGTCAGCCCCATCAGGATGGCGATATCCTGGGTGGTCTTGCCGTCACCCACCCATTGCAATGCCTCGCGCTGGCGCCGGGTCAGTGACCGGTTCGGCGCCGCATAGGGCAGGGTCATGATCTTGAGGTGCGCCACGTTGTTCATCAGCAGGATGTCCTGACCATGTTCCTGCCACAGGGCATCGACCTCGTCCTGGCTCATCCCCTCGCGGGCGCATAGCGAGATCGCGCCCTTGGTCCGGGCCGAGACCGAGGTGAAGCTGATCGTATACCCGGCCGTCACGCCATGCTCGGCATTGAACGCATAGACGCGCCGTTCTTGCGGGGTCATCGTCTCGCTGTCCAGCATGTCCGAGATCATCCGCCAACTGCCGGCGCCCTCGTGTTCCAAAGCCCAATGCAGCATCGGTGCATGGAAATAGAGCCCGTCCTGAAGGAACCCGTTCACATAGGCTTCCTTGTGGTTGCTCAGGATCACGAAATCTTCGGGGTCGCCCAGCGAGGTCGCGGTGCGATAGTTGGTATAGCCGTAGAGCAGACGGTCAAACCCATATTCCGCCATCTGGCGGGTATGTCCGTCCCACAACTCTTCCAGCGTGCGGACGTAGCTGAGTTTTTCCAGATAGCTGCGCAGCCTCATTGTGCATCCCCTGGCGACAGATGCGCCGCCAGCGCGTCGAGCGCCAGCAGATAGCCCTGGGCACCGAAGCCGCAGATCTGGCCCAGAGCGACCGGCGCGATATGTGAAACGTGGCGGAACGCCTCGCGCGCGTGGATGTTGGACAGATGCACCTCGACCACAGGTAGTTCGACCGAGGAAATGGCGTCGCGCAGCGCGATCGAGGTATGGGTATAGGCCCCTGCATTCAGCACGATGCCGTGATGCAGACCCTTGGCGGCGTGGATCGCATCGACCAGCGCACCCTCGTGGTTCGATTGCAGGCAGGCAACCGACAGGCCCCTAGACTGGCCATGCGCGATACAAGCGCTGTTGACCATCTCCAGCGTTGTCGTGCCGTAAACCTCGGGTTGCCGGGTGCCCAGCAAATTGAGATTAGGGCCGTGCAAGACCAGAATACTGTTCATCACATTAAATCCCCATTCAGGAATCTCTTAGACAGGAATAGGACAAGCTGTCCAGCTTGCAGTCACCCAAACCAGTGACACGGAAGAATTTTCATCGGATCAGTTGGTCGCAGGCAACGTTTGCTCAAACTGGCTAAGTGTCAGCCATTCGGCAGCCAGGGCCGGGGTGTCGCTGCCTTCGATCTCGACCGTCAAGGCATACTTGCGCAGCAGTTCGGTGGCGCCCCGCGGACGTGCCTCAAGCAGGCGGAAATGCCCGCGCAGCCGTGCGTCGGCGGGCACCGGGGCCAGAAACCGCAGCTTGTCAAAGCCGTAATTGATCCCCATTACCTGGCCCGGCAGCGGCGCCAGTACGTCATAGACAAAGCGGCTGCCCAGCGAGAGGGTCAGGAACCCATGCGCGATGGTGCCGCCAAACGGGGTCTCGGCGGCGGCGCGGGCCGGGTCCACATGGATCCACTGGTCGTCCATCGTCACCTCGGCAAAGCGGTCGATCATCGCTTGATCGACGGTGATCCAGTTTGAGGCGGGGAGGTCCTGGCCGATCCTGGCCTGTTCCTGGTGAAGAGCCTGTTCAAGCGGGGTCATGGTGGCGGTCCTTTCCATGTGGTCTCAGCGCCCGCCGAACTCGGGCTTGCGTTTCTCGGCAAAGGCGCGGGCGCCTTCGCGGTGATCGGCGCTCAGCAGGGTGCGGATCATGCGGTCTGCCTCGATATCCAGCGCGTGGCGCAGATCGACATCGCCGGCACGATCAATGTTTTCCTTCATGTAGCGCAGCGCCATCGGGGCAAAGTCGGCGATCTGGGCGGCCAGCGCCTGTGCTTCGCCCAGGACATCCGCATCCGCCACCACCCGGTTCACGAGGCCCAGTGCGAGTGCCTCTTCGGCCATGATACGGCGGTTGGTGAAATAGACCTCCTTGGCGCGGGCGGGGCCGATCAGCCGGGTCAGCAGCCAGCTGCCGCCGAAATCGCCCGACAGGCCGATACCGCCAAAGGCGGGCAGCAGATAGCCGCTCTGCCCGCTGATACGGAGGTCGCAGGCCAGCGCCAGAGACATGCCCGCCCCGGCGGCGGCACCGGGCAGGGCGGCGATGCTGGGCTTGCTCAGCCGAGCGAGGCGCAGTGCGATATCGTCCTGCGCCTGCCGCAGGCGGCGGGTCATCGCGTCGGCGTCGGGCTGCGCGCCACCGCCCAGGGCCGCGCCCATGCTGGTGATGTCGCCACCCGCGCAAAAGGCACCACCTGCGCCGGTCAGCACCAGCACGCGGGCGCGGGGCTCGTCGTCCAGCAAGGCCAACATCCGGCCCAGCGCCTGTGGCAGGTCGCCCGACAGCGCGTTGCGCCGCTCGGGGTTGTTCAGCGTCAGGGTGGCCACGCCATCGGCAAGGCCGCACAGCAGCAACTCCGATCCGGTGTCGATCTCGTTTTGGTTCATTGCATCCTCTCCCCGGTCCGGGACAGGATGCGCGCAGTCCAGCCTGCGAGAATCCGATGACCCGGGAATACCGTCAAACCGTCTATGCGCCGCCCGCCGGGGCGGTCGATCTGTTGTTGATCCGTCATGGCGAAAGCCAGCCCGCCCGTCCGGGCGAGCCGTTTGCGCATGTGAATGGACAGGGTGACCCGGCGCTGCATCCCGAGGGCGAGGCGCAGGCCCGCGCGGTGGGCGCGCGGTTGAAGAACGAACCGCTGGCGGCGATCTATGTCACCACGCTGCGGCGTACCCACCAGACCGCCGCACCGCTGGTCGCGCATCTGGGGCTGGTGCCGTTGGTAGAGCCGGACCTGCGCGAGGTGTTTCTGGGCGACTGGGACCGGGGCGAATACCGCATCCGTGCCGCCAATGACGATCCGGCCTTCATCCGCGCCAAGGAGAGGCAGGAATGGGGTGAGATCCCGGGCGCCGAAACCACAGCCCAATTGCACGCGCGGGTGCGGGCGGGGCTGCTGCGCATCGCGGCGCGCCATCCCGACCAGCGGGTCGCGGCCTTTGTGCATGGCGGCGTCATCGGTGCCGCCATGGCGATGGCCTGCGGGGCCGAACCTTTTGCCTTTCACGGGGCGGCCAATGGCTCGATCAGCCGGCTGGTGATCCAGGGCGAGCGGATGGTGGTGCGGGGGTTCAACGATGTGGCGCATCTGTCCTAGACCCGGTCAGGGTGTAATCACCACTTTGCCCAGCACCTTGCGGTCCTGCATCATCTCAAGCGCTGCGCCAGCCTGATCCAGCGGGAAGCGCGCGCAGATCTGCGGCTTGATCCGGCCCTCGGCGTACAGGCGGAACAGGTCGGCCACGTTGGCGGCATGGCCCTTGGGGTCGCGAAACACCGAGGCGCCCCAGAAGACGCCGACGATCTGACAGCCCTTGAGCAGGGTCAGGTTCAGCGGGATGCTGGGGATGCCCGCCGGGAAGCCCACCACCAGGTAACGGCCCTTCCATGCCATCGCGCGCAGGCAGGGTTCGGCATAGGCCCCGCCCACCGCGTCATAGACCACATCGACCCCGTCGCCCCCGGCCAGTTTCTTGATCTCGGCCGACAGCGCCTTTTGCCCGTCGCGGTCCAGTTCGCGTGGATAAACCAGCGTCTCGTCGGCACCGATCTGGCGGCAGAATTCGGCCTTCTCCTCGGATGAGACGGCGGCGATCACCCGCGCGCCTGCGGCCTTGCCCAACTCGATAGCAGCCGCACCAACGCCGCCCGCAGCTCCCAGGATCAGCAGGGTTTCGCCCGGTTGCAGCGCCGCTCGGTCCTTGAGCGCGTGATGCGAGGTGCCATAGGTGAAAATGAAACAGGCGGCGTCCTCATAGGGCATCGTGTCGGGGATCCTGAACGCCACGTTGGCCTTGACCGTCAGATGGGTGGCAAAGCCGCCATGCCCGGTCAGCGCCAGCACACGGTCGCCGGGCGCATAGGCGCTGACACCTTCGCCCACCGCCAGAACCTCTCCCGCGATCTCGCCGCCGGGCGCAAAGGGGCGGGGCGGTTTCATCTGGTAGAGGTCGCGGATCATCAGCGTATCGGGAAAGTTCACCCCCGCCGCATAGACACGCAAGAGCAGTTCTCCCTTGCCCGGCACCGGATCGGGCAGTTCGGTCAGCTCCAGCGTTTCGGGGCCGCCTACGGCGGTGCTCAACATGGCTTTCATATCGGTCTTTCTCCCTGTTGCGGTCGCTTGCGTACCGCGATTTGACGTCAAGTCTTTGGCCCGCCCCCTTGGTTGTCAACCGGATTTCGAAATGCAATTCTGCTCTGCAAAACGGATATCGGTATATGGGGAGGACACATGGCCGAAGAGGACAAGGCGATTGCCGCCTTCCGCGACGAGCTGCGCGCCTGGCTAGAGGCGAATTGCCCCGTAGACATGCGCGATGGCCGCAATGACGAGGCTAGCATCTGCTGGGGCGGCAAGAACTGGAACTTTACGTCAGAAGCACAGCGTACCTGGCTGCAACGTTGCGTCAGCAAGGGGTACACGGTGCCGACCTGGCCCATCGAGTACGGCGGCGCCGGGTTGAGCCGCGATCAGGAGAAGGTGTTCCACCAGGAAATGCGCCGCCTGAACGCGCGCTATCCGCTGCAAAGTTTTGGCATCTGGATGCTGGGACCGGCGCTTTTGCATTTCGGCACGCATGAGCAAAAGCTGCATTACCTGCCGCCCATCGCACGCGGGGAAATCCGCTGGTGTCAGGGCTATTCCGAGCCGGGCGCGGGATCGGATCTGGCAAATGTGCAAAGCCGGGCCGAGGACAGGGGCGATCACTGGCTGGTCAACGGGCAGAAGATCTGGACCTCTTACGCCGATCAGGCCGATTGGATCTTTGCGCTGCTGCGCACCGACCGCGAGGCGCCCAAGCACAAGGGTATTTCCTTTATCTTGCTCGACATGACCAGCCCGGGCGTGACCACGCGGCCGATCAAGCTGATCTCGGGCGCCTCGCCGTTTTGCGAGACCTTCTTTGACGATGTGCAGGTGCCGCGCGACCAGGTGGTAGGCGAGGTCAATCGCGGCTGGGACGTGGCCAAATATCTGCTGACACATGAGCGCGAGATGATCTCGGCCGCCGGTGGCACCATGGGCTCGGGCCGGGCACTGGGCGCAGTGCTGGCCGACAGCGGCAGCACCGACACGGTGCTGCGCGCCGATGCGATGCGGGCCGAGGTCGACGGGCTGGCCGTGGCGCTGACACTGGAGCGTTACAAGGATCAGGCCGAGGCCGGGCAGGGTGCGGGCGATGCCTCGGCCATGCTGAAATACATGGGAACCGAGCTGAACAAGCGCAATCTGGAACTGGTGATGGCGGCGGGCGGGTCCGACGCGCTGGTCTGGGAGGACGGGCGCGCGCCCAACTGGCTGAGGACCAAGGCCAATTCGATCGAGGGCGGCACCTCCGAGGTGATGCTGTCGATCATTTCCAAACGTGTTCTTGGGCTTCCGGGGTAAGGCAGATGGCAAAACTGGTACGAAGCGAAGAAGAGGTCATGCTGGCCGATGCCGCGCGCGGGTTCCTGGATCAGGCCGCCCCGGTGGCACATCTGCGCGGGCTGCGGGACGCGGGGCAGACGCAGGACCGGGCGCTCTGGTCGGAAATGGCCGCGATGGGCTGGGCCGGGGTCTTGGTGCCTGAAGAGGCCGGGGGCAGCGACATGGGCCATGCTGCCGCCTGCGCGCTGGCCGGTGAGATGGGCAAGACCTTGGTTGCCTCGCCGTTTCTGTCCACGGCTGTGATCGCGGCGACGGCGCTGCGGCAGGTGTCGGATGCCCGCGCGGGCCAGGCGCTGGCCCGGATCGCCACTGGAGAGGTCACCTATGCGCTGGCCATCGACGAAGGCGCCAAGTTCGACCCCGAGGCGACGCAGATGCAGGCGCGGGCCGAGGGCAACGGGTTCCGCCTGAACGGCGAAAAACGGTTTGTTGTGGACGGGGCCAATGCCGACCGGCTGCTGGTGCTGGCGCGGACCGATGCAGGGCTGACCCTGTTCGATCTGCCCGCCGCGCGCGACGGCATCACACGCGAGGCACAGGCGATGATTGACAGCCGCGATGCGGCGCGGATCGAATTCACTGATGTGGCGGCAACGGGTGAGGATGTGCTGGGTCAGGTCGATGAGGCAATGACCGTACTGGCGCCCGCGCTGCGCGCCGGGCAGGCGGCGCTGGCCGCCGAGATGGCCGGGCTGGCCGCTGGTGCCTTTGGGATGACCGTCGAATATCTCAAGGAACGCAAGCAGTTCGGGGTGCCGATTGGCGCCTTTCAGGCCCTGCAACACCGCGCTGCGCATCTGTGGTGTGAATGCGAAGTGACCGCCTCGGCCATCCTGAACGCGGGCCGGATGCTGGACGAAGACCCCGAGAATGCAGCGCTGGCCGTGTCGCTGGCCAAGGCGCGCGCCACCGATACTGCGCAGCGCGCGGTGCAAGAGGGCGTGCAGATGCATGGCGGCATCGGCATGACCGACGCATTCGACATGGGCTTCTACATGAAACGCGCCCGGGTCGGGGCCGAATGGCTGGGCGATTACGGATATCACGCAAACATCGTTGCGCAAGCACGTGGATTTTAAGGATTTATCATGACACCTGAGACATTGTTTTCCCTGCATGGCAAGACTGCGCTGGTAACCGGCGGCGCCACCGGCATCGGGCGCATGGCAGCCGAGGCGCTGGTGCGCGCAGGTGCGCGCGTGTTGATCGCCTCGCGAAAGGGCGAGGCCTGCGAGGCGGTGGCCGCCGAGCTGAACGCGCTTGATGCCCCCGGCAGCGCCGAGGGGTTTGCGGGTGACGTCGGCAGCAAGGAGGGCATCTACGCGCTGGTCGCCGAGGTGAAAAACAGAACCGAAACCCTTGATATCCTGATGAACAACTCCGGTGTTACCTGGGGTGCACCGATGGGCCAGTTCCCGCATGAGGCCTGGGAAAAGGTGATGTCGGTCAATGTGGCCGGTGTCTTCGATCTGACCCAGAAACTGTTGCCGATGCTGATGAAAAGCGGCTCGGTCGATGATCCGGCGCGGGTGGTCAACGTGGGCTCGGTCATGGGCGAAGTGCCGATGGGCGATGGCGCCTATAGCTATGCGGCGTCGAAGGCGGCGGTGATCCACCTGACCAAAATCATGGCCAAGGAACTGTCGCCCTATGCCGTCACCGTCAACGCGCTTGCGCCGGGGCCGTTCGTGTCGCGGATGACAGCGTTCGCAACCGCGGACGAGGAAAAGCGCGCCAAGGTCGGCAGCGACGTGCCGCTGCGCCGGGTGGGCCGGGACGAGGATATCGCCGGTTGCATGCTGTTCCTCTGCGGACGTGGCGGGTCTTATGTGACCGGTGCGGTGATCCCGGTTTCGGGCGGCATCAACGTGATGTCCGGCCGCAACATCTTTGAAAAGGCGATGTAAGGGGGCGGGGATGAACATTCGTTTCGACGGACGCGTGGCAGTCGTCACCGGCTCGGGCGCGGGCCTGGGCCGCGCCCATGCGCTGGGTCTGGCCGCGCGCGGCGCCAGAGTGGTGATCAACGATCTGGGGGCGGCGACCGACGGTACCGGTGCCTCATCCGACGCCGCGCAGGCGGTGGTCGAGGAGATCCGCGCCATGGGCGGAGAGGCCATCGCGCACGCGGCCGATGTGGCGGACGAGGCGCAGGTGGCGGACATGGTTGCCCAGACCATGGCCCAATGGGGCCGCGTCGATATCGTGGTCAACAACGCGGGCATCCTGCGCGACAAGAGCTTTGCCAAGATGAGCATGGCCGATTTCCGCAAGGTGATCGACGTGCATCTGATCGGCAGCGCCAATGTGGCCCATGCCTGCTGGCCCATCATGCGCGAACAGGGCTATGGCCGGGTGGTCTTCACCTCCTCGGCCTCGGGGCTTTACGGCAATTTCGGGCAGGCCAACTATGGCGCGGCCAAGGCCGCGATGATGGGCCTGATGAACGTGCTGCATATCGAGGGCGCGCGCGACAACATCCGCGTCAACTGTCTGGCGCCCACTGCCGCGACCCGCATGACCGAAGACCTGATCCCCGAACAGGCGCTGGCGCTGCTGGCGCCCGAAACGATCACGCCGGGCCTGCTCTATCTGGTGAGCGAGGATGCGCCCTCGCGCGTGATCCTCTGCGCCGGGGCGGGCTGTTACGCGCAGACGCGAATATTCGAGACCGAGGGCTTCCTGCTGGAAGGCGATGCCAACACGCCCGAGGAAATCGCCGCCCGTTTTGCGCAGGTGCAGGATGAGGAGGGCAAGCGAGAGCTTACCGATGCCTTCAGCCAGACACGCAAATTTGCCCGCAAGGCGGCGGATGCGCGGGGCATCGACCTGCCTTGGGGAGCATGAGAAAGTGAAAGACATGACCTGGACACGCGACGAAAGCCACCTGCCGCCCGCCCTGCGCGGCCTGCGCATCCCGCTGATCGGCTCGCCGCTTTTCATCATCTCGGTGCCCGATCTGGTGATTGCGCAATGCAAGGCGGGGATCGTGGGGTCGTTCCCGGCGCTCAATGCGCGCGAAGGCGAGGGCGAGCCGCCGCTGCTGCAGGCCTGGCTGAAACGCATCACCGAGGAACTGGACCGCCACAATCAGGACAACCCCGACCGCCCAGCGGCTCCCTTTGCGGTGAACCAGATCGTCCACCGCTCAAACGGGCGGCTGGAACGGGACCTGGAAATCTGTGCGCGCTGGAACGTGCCGATCTGGATCACCTCGCTGGGTGCCCGGGTCGAGGTGAACGAGGCCGCGCATAGCTGTGGCGGCGTGGTGCTGCATGACGTGATCAACAACACATTCGCCAAGAAGGCGATCGACAAGGGCGCCGACGGGCTGATCGCCGTGGCGGCGGGGGCCGGGGGGCACGCTGGCCAGCAATCGCCGCTGGCGCTGATCCGCGAAATCCGGTCGTGGTTCGAGGGGCCGCTGGCCCTGTCGGGCGCCATCGCCTGTGGCGAAAGCCTGCTGGCCGCCCGGGCGCTGGGGGCGGATTTCGGCTATATGGGCTCGCCCTTCATCGCCACGAACGAGGCCAACGCACAGCCCGAGTACAAGCAGATGATCGTCGACAGCACCGCCGAGGATATCGTCTATTCCTCGCTCTTTACCGGCGTGCATGGCAATTACCTGAAGAAGTCGGTGGAACGCGCAGGGATGGATCCCGACAACCTGCCTTCGGCCGATGCCAGTTCGATGAACTTCAGCCAGGGGTCCTCCAAACCCAAGGCGTGGAAAGAGATCTGGGGCTCAGGGCAAGGCGTGGGCGACGTGCATCAGATCGAACCTGTGGCCGATCTGGTGGATCGGATCGACCGCGAATACCGTGCGGCGGGCGCGCGGCTGGCCGCCGAGTTCACCGGCTGAGCCATGGCGGAACTGATTGTTATCCGCCATGCGCAGGCCTCGTTCGGCTCGGACGACTATGACCGGCTGAGCGAGCTGGGTCATCGCCAGTCGGAACTGGTGGGGGCTGCGCTGCGCGATATGGGCTGGGTGCCCGACCGGCTGGTCACCGGCACGCTGGCGCGGCAGAAGGAAACCCTGTGCGGCATGGGGTTCACGGACGCGCCCGAGGAGCACGCGGGCTGGAACGAGTATGATTTCCACGACCTGTTGCGGGTGAAATTCGGCGGCACCATCCCCGATCCGGTGCAGCATGACCGCAAGACGCATTTCCGCACCCTGCGCGATGTTTTGCGCGAATGGCAGGGCGGCGGGGTTGTGGGCGCGCGAGAGAGCTGGACCCAGTTCACCGCCCGGATCGAGGCAGCGCGCCAGCAGGCCACGCGCGAGGGTGCCGAACGGGTGCTGGTGATCAGCTCGGGCGGGGCCATCGGACAGTTGACCGCCGCCGCGCTGAGCGCGCCGCCCGAGCAGATGATCGCGCTGAACCTGCAGGTAAAGAACACCGCCATGTCGCGGTTCATCTTCACCCCGCGCGCCTTCTTTTTGCATGAATTCAACGCAACCCCGCATTTCGCCCAACCGGCCCATGCGGATAAGCTGAGCTATAGTTGAGGGACAGGATATGAGCGACACGACCCACAGCCTCGACCTGAGCGCCGTCGATGCCTATCTGCGCGACCACCTGCCGGGCTATGCCGGGCCGCTGGAGGCCCGCAAATTCGACGTTGGCCAGTCTAATCCGACTTTTCTGTTGAAGACCCCCGCGCGCAATTATGTGCTGCGACGCAAGCCACCCGGCGTGCTGCTCAAATCCGCCCATGCGGTGGATCGCGAATTCCGGGTGCAAAGCGCGCTGGCGGGCACGGATGTGCCGGTACCGCGCATGTATCTGCTGTGCGAGGATGACGCGGTGATCGGGTCGGCCTTTTACGTGATGGAGCATCTGGACGGGCGCAATTTCTACGAACCGACGATGGAGGGCGAAACCAACGCGACCCGCACCGCTGTCATCGACGAGATGAACCGGGTGCTGGCGGCGCTGCACTCGGTCGATATCGACGCGGTGGGCCTGTCCGATTATGGCCCGCCGGGCAACTATTTCGAACGCCAGCTTTCGCGCTGGACCAAGCAATACCAGGCCTCGGAAACCGAAACCATCGCCGACATGGACGCGCTGATCGAGGCGCTGGGACAGGAGATGCCCGAGGATGACGGTCAACGCACGCTGGTACATGGCGATTACCGGATCGACAACATGATGTTCGAAAAGGACGGTAGCCGCTGTCTGGGCGTGCTGGATTGGGAGCTGTCGACCATTGGCCACCCCTATGCGGATCTGGCCGCCGTGATCATGCAATGGCAGATGCCGCCGGGCAAGGAGGGGCGCGGGCTGGCCGGTGTCGACCGTGCCGCGCTGGGTTTGCCGACGGACGCCGAGTTCATCGCCGCTTATTGCGCGCGGCGTAGGATCGGCGGGATCGACCGGTTCGGGTTCTACCTTGCCTTCAATTTCTTCCGCATGGCGGCGATCATCCAGGGCGTCTATAAACGCGCGCTGGATGGCAATGCGTCAAACCCCGAACGCGCCCGGCGCTTGGGCCAGTATGTGGCGGTGTTCGCGCAAAACGGGTTGAGGGCGTTGCGCGGGTGAGCGGGCAGTGCGGTGATACGGACGGCCTGGCCGAGAGCAAAGACCGCAACTTCGTCGCCGCGCTGGCGCGGGGGCTGGATGTGTTGCGCAGTTTTCGCCCCGGCGAAGTGCTGCTGACCAATACCGACCTGTCCGAACGCACCGGCCTGCCCAAACCAACCGTCTCGCGCCTGACTTATACGCTGTGCCAGCTGGGCTACCTGGTGCAGGACCGTGAAACCAGCGCCTATCGGCTGGGCGCTGGCGTGCTGCAACTGGGCATGGGTGTGCTGGCGGGCATGGATATCTGCGACCGCGCGGCCGAAGTGCTGCGCGACCTGCGCGCGGGCGGCAACCCCTATATCACCGCCGCCCTGGGCGAGGTGCATCGGGCCGAGGTGATCTATGTCGCGGTGTCACGCTCGCGCGAGAATGTCTCGCTCAGCATGCATGTGGGCTCGCGCCTGCCGCTGTTCCGCTCGGCCATCGGGCGGGCGATCCTGGTGGGGATGGGGGCGGAGGAGCGCGAGGCGGCCATCGCCGCCGGAACCCGCGACCTGGGCTTCCCCGAGGCAGAGCTGCGCAGCCAGATCGAGCGCGCCGTCGAGGAATACGCCGCGCGCGGTTATTGCACCGGATATGGCGACTGGCGGGCGGATGTGAACGGCATCGCGGTGCCGGTGCTGTCGCTGGGTGGTGCCCGGCTGCACGGGCTGAACCTGGGCGGGCCCAGTTTCCATGTCACCCCAGAAGAGCTGGAGAGTGTTTATGCCCCGCTGCTGATCGAAGCCGGGCGCAGCCTGGGCATGGTGCCATGAGGGGCTGGCGTGCTCTCTCGACAAGGGTCCGTATTCCTACGTACTTTCCTTGGCGCGGGGGCCGGGTGACACTCGGCCCAGCCGCGACAGCAGGAGGATAGCGCGATGCCCGACCCCGGTTACAGGACACTCGACACCGGCCGGTTGGGCCGGATCGCGGGCTGGATGCAGGGCTATGTCGACCGGCGCCGCTATGCGGGCAGTTCGGTGCTGGTCAGCCAGGGCGGGCACGAGATTTTTTTCCACGCAGCCGGTCAGCGCAGCATCGAGAACCAGTTGCCCTTTACCCGTGACACGCTGGTGCGCATCTATTCGATGACCAAGCCGGTAACCTCGCTGGCGGTGATGATGCTGGCCGAACGGGGGCTGTTTCACCTCGACGCGCCGGTGTCGACCTTTCTGCCGGCCTTTTCGGACATGCAGGCGCTGGTGCCCGGGGCAAGCGCGATTGACCAGACCGAGCCAGCACCCTCGCCGACGCTGCACCAGTTGCTGACCCATACCGCCGGGTTGAGCTATCCGTTCAACCCGGGCGTTCTGGCGCGCGCGATGGAGGCGCAGGATCTGCTGTTCAAACCGGGTCAGGGCGCGTTGGCCGACATGGTCGACAAGGTGGCGGCGCTACCACTTGCATTTCAACCGGGAAGCCGTTGGGAATACTCGGTTTCCATCGACATTCTGGGGCGTGTGGTCGAGGTGGTGTCGGGCCGGACTCTGGCGCAGTTTTTTCAGGACGAGATTTTCGCCCCGCTGGGCATGACCGAGACCGGGTTCAGCGTGCCCGAGGGCGCGGGCGACCGGTTCGCCTCGCTCTATACGCCTCTGGCCGGGGATGCGATGGCGCTTAACGATGCCCATTCCGGCGGCGATACGCTGCGGCTGTTTGACGAGGCGGGCAACTCGCCCTTCGAGAATGCCAGCATGTATTCCGGCGGCGGCGGTCTGGTCAGCACGATCGACGACTACCGCCGCTTTGCCGAGATGCTGCGCCGGGGTGGCGAGGTGGACGGGCATCGCCTGATCGGCCCGGCAACGCTTGATTTCATGATGCGCAACCATTTGCCGGGCGATATCGCCTCGATGGGACCGCAAAGCTTTGCCGAACAGCCGATGGAGGGGATGGGCTTTGGCCTGGGTGGCGCCGTGGTTCTGGACCCGGCCCGCGCCCGCACCCCCGGATCGGTCGGTGATTTCAGCTGGGGCGGCATGGCCTCGACCTTTTTCTGGCTGGACCGCGTCAATGACATGACGGTGGTGTTCTTCACCCAATTGTCACCCTCCAGCGCCTATCCCTCGCGGTCGGAACTCAAGGCGCTGATCCATGGAGCATTAAGCGAATGACAGATCCCCGGCCCATTCTCTGGACCCCAAGCAAAGCCCGCGCAGAGCAAAGCCGCATGGCGGCGTTTCAGCGTTGGTTGGCAGAGGAGCGCGGGCTGGAATTTGACGACTACAATGCCCTCTGGGAATGGAGCATTACGGATCTGGCTGGGTTCTGGACTGCGATCCGCGATTTCGCGGGCATGCCGTTTCAGGGGGGCGACGGTCGGGTGCTGGCCAAGCGGCGGATGCCCGGTGCGGTCTGGTTTCCCGGTGTCACCACCAATTTTGCCCGGCACATGCTGCGCCATGCCGAGAGCCGCCCCGAGGCACCCGCGCTGATCCTGCGCTCCGAGGGGTTCGGCCGCAAGGAGGTCAGCTGGGCGCAACTGGCGCAACAGGTGGCCAATGTGGCCGCACAGCTGCGCGCCATGGGCGTGGGGCAGGGGGACCGGGTGGTCGCGATCCTGCCCAATACTGATAGTGCCGTGATCGCCTTTCTGGCCGCGGCCAGTATTGGCGCCATCTGGTCGCTTTGCGCCCCGGACATGGGCCATGTGGCGATCCTGGACCGGTTTCGCCAGATCGAACCCAAGGTGCTGATCGCGCAGGATGGTTATGTTCACGCGGGGCGCACCATCGACCGGCGTCCCGTGCTGGAGGAGATTCGCGCCGGTCTGCCCAGCCTGACCCACACGGTTCTGGTGCCGGTGATGGGGGATGCGTCGCCGGGGATGACCCCTTGGGACGAGATGACGCAAGGCACGGCCAGAGCGGAATTTACCGATCTGCCCTTCGATCATCCGCTGTGGATCGTCTATTCCTCGGGCACCACCGGCAACCCGAAACCCATCGTGCATGGTCATGGCGGTATCCTGATGGAGGGCGCCAAACAGGCGCTGCATCAGGATCTGGGCGTTGACGACCGCTTTCTCTGGCTCACCTCATCCGGCTGGATCATGTGGAATACGCAATTCGTCGCCACGGGGCAGGGTGCCACCGTGGTGCTGTTTGACGGGGCGGCCAACCACCCCGACATGTTGGCGGTCTGGCGTGTGGTGGCCGACGAGCGGGTGACCAGTTTCGGCGTCGGCGCGGCTTATGTCACCCAATGCCTGAAATCGGGGATCCGCCCGCGCGAGTCGCTGGATCTGTCGTCGCTCAAAGCGCTGGGGACCACCGGCTCGCCCTTGACGGCCGAGGGCTATGACTGGGTCTATGACGCCGTGGACCCGGATATCTGGCTGGCGCCGATCTCGGGCGGGACCGACCTGTGCGGGGCCTTTGTCGGCGGCAACGTGATGCTGCCGGTGCGTGCAGGCGAGATGCAATGCCGCTATCTGGGCAACGCCGTGCGCAGCTTTGACCCGGAAGGCAATGAGATCATTGGCGAAGTGGGCGAGCTGGTTTGCACCGAACCGCTCCCCTCGATGCCGCTTGGGTTCTGGGGCGACACGGATGGCAGCCGCCTGCACGAGAGCTATTTCGACACCTATCCCGGTATCTGGCGCCATGGCGACTGGATCGAAATCACGCCAGAGGGCGGTTCGGTGATCTATGGCCGCTCAGACGCCACCATCAATCGCAAGGGGCTGCGGCTCGGTTCGTCCGAGATCTATCGCGCGGTCGAGGCGCTGCCCGAGGTGCTGGACAGCCTTGTGGTCGATCTGGAGTTTCTGGGCCGCGACAGTTTCATGCCGCTCTTCGTGGTGCCGGCGCCGGGGCAGCTGCTGGACGAGGCCCTGCGTGACCGCATCAAGACGGCCATCCGCGAAACGCTGTCGCCGCGCTTCATCCCCAACGACATCGTTCAGATCGCCGAGGTGCCGCGCACCCTGTCGGGAAAGAAGCTGGAAGTTCCAGTCAAGAAACTGCTACTGGGGGGCGACCCGGCGCAAGTGGTGAACCGGGACTCGATGGCGAACCCGGAAAGTTTCGATTTCTTCGTGACTTACGCGCTCGGGCGACGCTGACGCCGGAGGATGCGATATGACCGATGCGGAACACCAGCTGCTCGACCTGCTCGATATCGAGCGGTTGGAGGTGGATTTGTTTCGTGGCACCGGGTCGGGGGGTGAAACGCCGACCCGCATCTATGGCGGTCAGGTCATTGCCCAGGCGCTGGCCGCGGCCTATCGCACGGTCGAGGATCGGCTGTGCCATTCGCTGCATGCCTATTTCATCCGCCCCGGAGACCCATCCATTCCCGTTATTTATCAAGTAGATAGAGCGCGTGATGGAGGTTCCTTCACAACCAGACGGGTGGTGGCCATTCAACATGGTCGCCAGATCCTGAACCTGTCGGCCTCGTTCCATGCGGGCGATGACGGCTGGGATCATCAGCATCCGATGCCCGAGATTTCCGGCCCGGAAACCCATCCGACGCGACAGGCTTTGCAAGAGCGTTTCATAGACCGTATCCCGCAGAAATACCGCGCCGAATTCACCCGCGCGCGTCCCATCGAAATCCGCGAGGTCGAGCCGCGCGACATGTTCGAGCCGATCCCGACCGACGACCGTCATTACCTGTGGTTCCGGATGGGGGCGGCAGCCGGGGCAGGGCCGGCGATGCAGCATCTGCTGCTTGCCTATGCCTCGGACATGGGGTTGCTGGGCTCGGGCCTGCGCCCGCACGGGCTCAGCTGGTATACCCGTCAAGTGAACGGCGCCAGCCTGGATCATGCCATGTGGTTTCACGCGCCGATCCGGTTCGAGAACTGGCATCTTTACGCGATGGACAGTCCCTGGACCGGCGCCGGGCGCAGTTTCAATCGGGGCAAAATCTATGCCGAGGATGGCACGCTGGTGGCCAGCGTGGCACAGGAAGGGTTGATGCGGCGGCTGAAATCCGAAGGTTAAAGCTTGCCGCCGAATTGCCGGTTCAGCTTGCGCATGCCGCCCAGCCAACGGTCGTAATCTGCTGTTTTCATACGGATATAGTCCAGAACCTGCGGATGTGGCAGCACCAGAAAACGCCGATCGCGGATGGCCTGAACACAGGCCTCGGCCACGTCCGAGGGTTCGAGCAGTCCGTCCAGCGCCGCCACCGATTCCTCATGCCCGCGCGTCATTTCCGAGCGGACCGCCTGCGGACACAGAACCGACACGCCGATCCCGTCATCGCCATAGGTCATCGCCAGCCACTCGGCCAGACCAACCGAGGCGTGTTTGGTGACCCCATAGGGTGCCGCACCAACCTGATTAAGCAGACCCGCCGCCGAGGCCGTGTTGAGCAGATAACCACCACCGCGCGCGATCATGCGCGGCACCACGTGACGGGCCGCCCAGACCTGAGACATCACGTTGATCTCCCAGATGCGTTGCCAATCGGCGTCCGGCGTCTCGATGCCACCGATGGTCAGAATACCGGCATTGGAACAGAACAGGTCGATGGGACCGATTTCAGTTTCCACATGTTCGATCATTGCTGCGATATCAGCCTCGCAGCTTACATCGCAGCGCAGGGCGACACCGCCGACAGCTTGGGCGACATCCTCGGCGCCTTGCAGGTTCAGGTCAGCACAGACCACGCGTTTCGCACCCTCGGTGGCGAAACGCTCGACCAGACCGCGCCCGATCCCGCTGGCCGCACCTGTGACAACGACGATCCTGTCTTTGATTTCCACAGCATTCTCCCATGTTGTGCATCGGCAAAGACGCTAATAATCAAAGTGATAAGGAGTCACCCTGAAGTATCTTTGCCGATTTGTACGCGTCATTTGTCCACTCTTTGGCGCTTACGCTAGCGTAGGCTCAGTGCCGTGCCAATCCGGACAAACACTGTGACGTCCCGGCATTTGGGTGAACGTTAATAAAACATAATACCGATTATAAGAATACCGTATCAGGCAAATCTGGCCTGCTTCGATCTAAGTGCAGCAAAGGCGTCGTATTGCGACAGGAATACCCGCCCTGTCAGTTCTTCAAGAAAATGACTGCGGGCCAGACGGTCCATCACCGGCCCTTTGACCTCGGACAGATGCAGTTTGACACCCAGATCGCCCAGCCGTCGGTTGATCGCCTCAAGCGATTCCAGCGCGCTGAAATCGACCTCGTTCACGGCCGAGCACATCAGAATTACGTGGCGCAAGGTGTCGCGGTCGCGCAGGACCCGGTTCAGGATCAGGTCCTCCATCCGGCGGGCATTGGCGAAATAGAGGCTCTCGTCTATGCGCAGCGTCACCACGGCGGGATCGGTTTCTACCTTGTGGCGCAGGATGTTACGGAAATGCTGGCTGCCAGGCACCTGCCCCACCTCGGCCACATGCGGGCGCGAGGTTTTCCAGACAAAGAGCAATAGCGAAATCAGCACGCCGCTGGCCACGCCTATTTCAACGCCAGCGAGCAAGGTCAGCGCAATGGTGGCAAAGACAGCAGCGAAATCGGCGCGCGAATAGGACCAGGCCCGCGACAGGATCGACAGATCGACCAGCGACAGCACCGCCACGATGATGGTAGCGGCCAGCGTCGCCTTGGGCAGAAAATACAGGAGCGGTGTCAGGAACAGCGCAGCCACCAGCAGGCCCACGGCTGTAAAGGCTCCTGCCGCAGGCGTTTCGGCCCCGGCATCGAAATTCACCACTGAGCGCGCGAAACCTCCTGTCACCGGGTACCCGCCAGACAGCGAAGACGAGATATTGGCGGCTCCCAGCGCGATCAGTTCCTGATTGGGGTCGATACGCTGTTTGCGTTTGGCAGCAAGGGTTTGCGCGACGGAAACGCTTTCGACATACCCGATAATCGAGAGGAGCGCAGCCGGGCCGATCAGCGCCGGTATAAGGCCCCAGTCTACACTCGGAAGGCCAAAGGGCGGCAGACCCATTGGAACCTCACCCACCACGGCAACGCCCAGCGACGGCAGGTTCAGCACCCAGGCCGCAAGCGTTGTGCCAATGACGGCAAAGATCGGTCCAATCCGCGCCAACGTGGAGGCGAGAGCCTTCGGCAGGCCGCATTTTTCATGCAGAACGCGCGCTAGTCCTTTGCGAACCCAAAACAAAAAACCAAGAGCGACTAGGCCTGTCACCAGCGTTGCCAGATTGACCTGTCCCAGATGCCGCGCCAGATCGAGCAGGATTTCGGGCAGAGTATGCCCATGCACCTGCACGCCAAGGATATGTTTCAACTGGCTCGCCGCGATCAGCAGGCCCGAGGCGGTTATGAAACCCGCGATCACCGGATGGCTGAGGAAATTTGCGACGACACCCAGCCTTAGCGCGCCCATCGCCAGAAGCATCGCGCCCGACAACAGCGCCAGCACCCCCGCAGCGGCCACGTATTCGGGAACGCTCGACAGGTTCAGTGGCGCCAGCGCCGAGGCGGTCATCAGCGAGATCACCGCCACCGGCCCCACCGCCAGCGCCCGGCTGGTACCAAACAGCGCATAGGCCACCAGAGGCAGGATCGAGGCGTATAGCCCCACCTCGGCCGGCAGACCCGCCAGCAACGCATAGGCCAGCGACTGCGGGATCAGCATCACGGTCACGATGACGGCGGCGATCAGGTCACCACTCAACTCCGCTCGGCCATAACTGCGGCCCCAGTCGAGGATCGGCAGATAGGTCCGGGCCAGCCCGCGTATGCGTTGATTCATCCCTGTCCCCTGCCCGATCCGTGCCAGCTATACATATTCACGTAAGCTTATATGAATGAAACACGGCGAATGTGAAGGGGGCCAGATGAAAAAAGCGCGAGGCTTGAGCCCCGCGCCTTTGATTTCAAAACCTGAGGGAGAGTCAGAAAAATGCCTGCAACCCGGTCTGTGCCCGGCCCAGGATCAGGGCGTGCACGTCATGGGTGCCCTCATAGGTGTTCACCGTCTCCAGGTTCACCATGTGGCGAATTACCTGGAACTCCAGGCTGATGCCGTTGCCGCCATGCATGTCGCGGGCGTGGCGCGCGATTTCCAGCGCCTTGCCGCAGTTGTTACGCTTGACGATCGAGATCATCTCGGGCGCGGCCTTGGCCTCGTCTATCAGGCGGCCGACGCGCAGGCTGGCTTGCAGGCCCAGCGCGATCTCGGTCTGCATATTGGCCAGTTTCAGCTGGAACAGCTGGGTCTGGGCCAGCGGGCGGTTGAACTGTTTGCGGTCCAGGCCGTATTGCCGCGCGCCGTGCCAGCAGGCCTCGGCGGCGCCCATAACGCCCCAGCTGATACCATAGCGGGCACGGTTCAGACAGCCGAACGGACCTTTCAGGCCCGAGACATGCGGCAACAGTGCCTCTTCGCCCACCTCGACACCGTCCATGACGATCTCGCCGGTGATCGAGGCGCGCAGCGACATCTTGTTCTCGATCTTCGGTGCGCTCAGCCCCTTCATGCCCTTCTCCAGCACAAAGCCACGGATCTTGCCGTCATGCGCGTCAGACTTGGCCCAAACGACAAAGACATCGGCGATCGGCGCGTTCGAGATCCACATCTTGGTACCGGTGAGCCGATACCCGCCGTCGGTCTTGATGGCGCGGGTCTTCATACTGGCCGGGTCCGACCCGGCATCGGGCTCGGTCAGGCCGAAACAGCCGATCCATTCGCCGCTGGCGAGTTTAGGCAGGTATTTCATCCGCTGCTCTTCGCTGCCATAGGCATAGATCGGGTACATCACCAGCGAGCTTTGCACCGACATCATCGAGCGATAGCCGCTGTCGACACGCTCGACCTCGCGCGCCACCAGGCCATAGGTCACATAGCCCGCGCCGATGCCACCATATTGTTCGGGGATGGTGGTGCCCAACAGGCCCATTTCACCCATCTCGCGAAAGATCTCGGGGTCGGTATGTTCGGTCTGGAACGCTTGCGTGACGCGCGGTTGCAGCTTTTCCTGCGCATAGGCGCGGGCGGCATCGGCGATCATGCGTTCGTCTTCGCTCAGTTGGTCGGTCAGGCGGAACGGATCCTCCCAGTCGAAACCGCCCAGATCGGGCTTGTCCTTGTCACGCAGGGCGGGCTTGGCGGCGATATCCATCGGGAAAACTCCTGAAATACGGTCTGACGGGACCATATCTTTCCCGAACCGCAAAATACAGCGAGACTTTTGCGGGTTTTCATGAGTAAAACGCATACATGCTGACCTCGCGCAAGTTCTTTCCGTCGATCTCCTCGCTGCGCGCGCTCGAGGCGCTGGACCGGCTCGGCTCGGCCTCGGCTGTGGCCGAGGAACTGGCGCTGACGCAAAGTGCGGTCAGCCGTCAGTTGCAGACGCTCGAAGGACAGATGGGCGTGGAGCTGATCCGGCGCGACCGCAAGCGGCTGTCGCTGACACCGGCGGCGCAGGACTACGTGACCGAGATCCGAGAGGCGTTGAACCGGATCGCGCAGGCCTCTCTTAGGTTGCAGGTGGCGCCGGCGGGCGGCACCGTCAATCTGGCGATCCTGCCCACCTTCGGGATGCGCTGGCTGATGCCGCGCCTTCCCGAATTCTCGCGCCTGCACCCGGATATCACCATCAACATGACCACCCGGCTGCGCCCGTTCAACTTTGCCACAGAACCCTTTGATGCTGCGATTCATTTTGGCGAACCAGATTGGCCTGGCACCGACCGGCTGCTGCTCAAGTCGGAGCGGGTGCTGCCGGTCTGTGCGCCGGGCCTGCTGCCACATGGGGCGCCAAAATCGCCCGGCGACCTGCTACGTCTACCGCTGCTGCATATCCAGACCCGCCCGCGCGCTTGGCAGGACTGGTTTGCGCAGATGGGGGTCGCCTGCCCCGAAACGTTGCCCGGCACGCTTTACGACCAGTTCGCCACCATCGGACAGGCGGCGCTGCACGGGCTGGGGGTGGCGTTGTTGCCGAATTACGTGGTGGAACAGGACCTGGCCACCGGGCGGCTGGTCGCCGCCTATCCCGACGCGGTCGAAACCCTGGGCGCCTATTACCTGGTCTGGCCACGCGCGCGCGGCAACGACCCGTCGCTGCGCGCCTTTCGCCACTGGCTGGCGGCGCAGGCCGAGCCCGAGGAGGGCCTGCCGCGCTAGACGCCCCCTGCCCGCCTCAGCCCAGCGCGTAACCCGCGCCGCGCACCGTGCGCACCGGATCGTCTCCGCCATGCTGGGTCAGCGCCTTGCGCAGCCGTCCGATATGCACGTCGACGGTGCGGGTATCGACATAGATGTCACGGCCCCAGACCCGGTCCAGCAGCTGTTCGCGGCTCCAGACCCGGCCCGGTTTCTCCATGAAGGTCGACAGCAGCCGAAACTCGGTCGGGCCCAGCTTCAGCGGCTTTTCCGAGCGGCTGACCTTGTGGGTTTCGGCATCCAGCACGATATCCTCGTATTCCAGCCGCAGCCCCACGGTCGAGGGGCGGACCCGGCGTAGCTGGCTGCGCACGCGGGCCATCAGCTCGACCACCGAATAGGGTTTGACCACGTAATCGTCGGCGCCGGTTTCCAGCCCGCGGACCTTGTCCACCTCTTCGCTGCGCGCCGACAGCATGATGACAGGGATGCTGCGGGTCTCGGGCCGGGTCTTCAACCGCCGGCAGACCTCGATGCCACTCAGGTTCGGCATCATCCAGTCCAGCACGATGATATCAGGCGTGTCCTCGTCGACCAGCAGCATCGCCTCTTCGCCGTTCTCGGCGCGGATCACGCGAAACCCCTCGGCCTCGAGATTATAGGCCAGCACCTCGCGCTGCGCCATTTCATCCTCGACCACCAGAACGCTGGGTTGATCGGCTGACATCTGTCCCGTGCCTCCTTACGCGGTGGTTGACGTCACATCGCCCTTGGGGCGCATCTCGTCGGGGCGGTTGCCGGTGACGAGATAGACGACCTGCTCGGCGATCGAGGTGACATGGTCGCCCATGCGCTCGACATTCTTGGCGATGAAATGGAGATGCATGCAGGGAGTGATGTTGCGCGGGTCCTCGGCCATGAAGGTCAGGAACTGGCGGAACAGCGCGTTATACATCTGGTCCACCTCGTGGTCGCGCTCGATCACGTCGGCGCCCAGTTCGGCGTCGCGCTGGATATAGGCATCCAGCGCATCCTTGAGCATCATTTCAACCTCGCGCGCCATCCGGCGCAGGGCTGCGGCGCTGTCTCCCACCTGCGGCTGATCGACCAGCACCGTGGTCCGCTTGGCGATGTTCTTGGCGTAATCGCCGATCCGCTCCAGGTTCGAGGCGATTTTGAGCACCGTCAGCACCAGCCGCAGATCGCCTGCCGTGGGCGCGCGCAGCGCGATCAGGCGCGCGGTTTCCTGGTTGATCAACTCTTCCAGTGCGTCGATCGCCTTGTCGCCGGCGCGCACCTCGTTCGCCAGTTCCGCGTCGCGGGTTTCCAACGACCGGGCCGAAGCCATGATCGCGGCCTCGACCAGGCCGCCCATCTTCATGATATGGGCCTGGATCGCCTCCAGATCCCGGTCATAGACCGAGGTGATATGTTGTTGAGCCATGTGTCCTGCTCCTGTCCTCAGCCGATGCGGCCGGTGATATAGCTTTCGGTCCGGGGGTCTTCGGGATTGGTGAAGATCTGGCCGGTCTCGCCGTATTCCACCAATTGGCCGAGGTGGAAAAAGGCGGTTTTCTGGCTGACCCGAGCGGCCTGCTGCATCGAGTGGGTAACGATCACCACCGAATAGTTCTGCCGCAGCTCGTCGATCAGTTCCTCGACCTGGGCGGTGGCGATCGGGTCGAGCGCCGAACAGGGCTCGTCCATCAGCAGTACCTCGGGCTCGGTGGCGATGGCGCGGGCGATGCACAGTCGCTGTTGCTGGCCGCCCGACAGGCCGGTGCCCGGTGCGTCCAGCCGGTCCTTGACCTCTTCCCAGATGGCGCCGCGGCGCAACGCTTGCTCGACCAGATCGTCCAGTTCCGCCTTGCTCCGGGCCAGTCCATGAATGCGCGGACCATAGGCCACGTTGTCATAGATCGACTTGGGGAACGGGTTCGGCTTCTGGAATACCATGCCGACCTTGGCGCGCAACTGAACCGGGTCGACCCGCTTGTCATAGATGTCCTCGCCATCCAGCATGAACACACCTTCGACGCGCGCCACCGAGATCGTGTCGTTCATCCGGTTCAGGCAGCGCAAGAACGTGGACTTGCCGCAGCCAGACGGCCCGATGAAGGCGGTGACGGTCTTGTCCTCGATATCGACGTTCACGTCCTTGATCGCGTGCGTGTCGCCATAATAGACCTGACAGTCGCGGCATTCCATCTTGATTTCTTTGGTTCCCACGGTTCTCTCCAGTCGAGACATGTCGTTCATTTTGTCGCTCTCCTTTACCAGCGGCGTTCGAACCGGCGGCGCAGTATGATTGCCAGTGCGTTCATGCACAGAAGAAAGACGAGCAGTACGATAATGGCACCCGATGCCCGTTCGACAAAGGCCGGATCACCACGTTGCGTCCAGTTGTAGACCTGAACCGGCAGCGCCGAGGCAGGGTCGAAGAACCCCTCCGGCGGGCCCGCGGGAAACTCGCGGACAAAGGCAACCATGCCGATCAGCAGCAGCGGCGCGGTTTCCCCCAGGGCCTGTGCAAGGCCGATGATGGTGCCTGTCAAGATGCCAGGCGCGGCCAGTGGCAGGACATGGTGGAACACCGACTGCATCTTGGACGCCCCTACCCCCAGCGCCGCATCCCGGATCGACGGCGGCACCGCTTTGAGCGCGGCGCGCGTGGCGATGATGATCGTCGGAAGCGTCATCAACGTCAGAACAAGGCCGCCGACGATGGGCGCCGATTGCGGCAGTCCCGCCATGTTGATGAAAATCGCAAGGCCAAGGATACCGAACACGATAGACGGTACCGCGGCCAGGTTGGCGATGTTCACCTCGATGGCATCCGTGAGCCAGTTCTGCGGCGCGAACTCCTCCAGATAGACCGAGGCTGCAACCCCCAGCGGCAGTGCCAGCAGCAGCACGATCATCATCATGTAGAGCGACCCCAGGATGGCAACGCCCAGGCCGGCGGCTTCCGGACGTGTGTCCGAAGCATCAGGCGCCGTGAAGAACTGCCAGTTGAAACCGGTTCGCAGCAATCCGGCCTCCTTCAGCTGATCGGCCAGCTGCAACTGCGCGGGCGAGATGTTCCGGTCAAGCTCGGCCGAGGCCATGGTGACGCGACCCTTGTAATAGCCATCGATCCGGCCCGAGGCGAGCACCTTGAACTGTACCGTCTCGCCGATCTGGTCGATGTTGTTCAGCACATAGTTCCGCAACTGCGCCGGCGCTTCCTTGGACACCAGCTCGGCGGCATCCTTCTTGTTGATACCCTCGACATTGATACTGGCCTGTTCCATGGCCTGCTCCATCGCGTTCGCGATCAGCGGCGCATAGCCAAAGGTCGTCACCTTGGCGATCTTGTCCGGGTTGCGGTCGCCCGCCTTGTCAAGTTTCGCCGGGTCCAGAAAGACATCCACCGTGATGAAGGTCTGGCTGAAGGCCGAGACCCCGTTCGAGATGATCGAACCCAGCAGACCCGCAAGGCAGAGCACACCGAAGATGACCGCGGCCAGCCCCATCATCCGGAACCGGTTTTCGGCCGAGTTGCGTTTGCGTGTCCGCGCGTCCTTGTCGAACAGCGATCCGGCATGCCGCCTGGGGGATGCCCCGATTGAATTCGCGGTTGCGTCGGTCATTCGTACTGCTCCCGGTATTTGCGCACGATGTAGAGCGCGAGGACGTTGAGCCCGAGGGTAAAGACAAACAGGGTGAGACCCAGGGCAAAGGCCACCAGGGTTTCAGGGCTGGCGAACTCGGTATCGCCAGTCAGCTGACTGACGATCTTCACGGTTACCGTTGTCATCGCCTCGAACGGGTTCAGGCCCAGCTTGGCGGCAGCACCCGCCCCCATGACCACGATCATGGTCTCGCCGATGGCCCGGCTGGCCGCGAGCAGAATGGCGCCGACGACCCCCGGCAACGCTGCCGGCAGGATCACCTGGCGGATCGTTTCGGATTGCGTCGCACCCAGACCGAAGGACCCGTCACGCATGGATTGCGGCACCGCGTTGATGATGTCGTCCGACAGGGAACTGACGAAGGGGATCAGCATGATGCCCATGACCAGACCGGCGGTCAGCACCGACGAGGACGAATTGCCCAACCCCATCGGCTGCGCGATCCAGTCGCGCAGGAACGGCCCCACGGTGATCAGTGCGAACAGGCCGTAGACGATGGTCGGAATACCGGCCAGGACTTCGATCGCGGGTTTTGCAAAAGCCCGCATCGTCTTGCTGGCATATTCCGCAAGATAGATCGCGATCAGCAGCCCGATCGGTACCGCAAACAGCAGCGCGATGAACGAAACATAGAGTGTCCCCCACAGGAGCGGCAGGATGCCCAGTTCGGATCCACCGCGGAATTGCGGGTTCCAGACCGTCGAGAAGAAGAATTCCCGCGCCGGGTACAGCTTGAAGAAATGGAAGGTCTCGAACAGCAGAGAGGCGACAATACCGGCTGTCGTCAGGATCGCCACCAGAGAGGCGCCGACAAGCAGGGAAAGAACGAAGCCTTCGCTGACGTTGCGTGCACGCCGGTCGGGGGAAACGCGCGACATGGCAAGGAGCGTGCCTGCGGCACACACGGCCAGGACCAGAGCGCTCATCAAGAGCGATGCCGTCTTGTTCGCCTTGCGATAGTCCTTGGCCGCCTCGAACACCTGCACCGGCACTTCCGCGCCGAGCGCAATGCCGACACTCGCCAAACGTGCACGAATGTTGGTGAAATCGGCGCGCATCTGATCAAGCTCTGCCTCGGACATCCCACCATCGGTCATCAGCGCGTCAAGCCCGCCGGCGATACGCCGCACGTCGGCCATCACCAGGCTGCGGGCGCCACCTTCCGGGATCACGCTGTCGGGAATATCGGCGCTGATGCGGCCTTCGATCAGGATCGGCTGCATGAACAGCCATGCCACCATCAGCAGCAGGGCCGGAACGGCCGAGAACAGAAATACCATCTGTCCATAATAACCCGGCAGGGAATGCAGCCTCTTGCCGGAACTCGCGGAGAGAGACAGGGCGCGCTGCCTCCCGAGGAAATAGCCGAGCACGGCGATGCCGAGCACGATCAGGGTAATGATGCTGACGCTCATCTTGCTCTTCCGCAGAGGGAGTAAAAAAGACCGACGGCGTCGCGCGGGCGCCGTCGGCCATTGGGGCTTTGCTTAGTTCAGCGGGCCCATCGGGGTCCGGTTGGCAACGGCTTCCTGGGTTGCTGCCAGTTCCGGGTCAGAGACCAGGCCATATGCGGACAGCGGGCCATCGGGGCCGGCGATCTCGTCGGAGACGAAGAATTCGATGTACTCCTGCAGGCCAGGGATCACGCCCAGGTGTGCGTTCTTGACGTAGAAGTACAACGGACGCGACACCGGATATTCACCCGAAGCGATCGATTCAACCGAGGGAACCACGCCGTCCATGGTGGCAACGACCAGCTTGTCGGTGTTGTTCTGGTAGAACGACAGGCCGAACACGCCGATGCCGTTCTTGTTGGCGTCGATGCGGGCCAGGGTCTCGGTATAGTCGCCGTCGATGTCGATCGACGCGCCGTCGGTGCGCAGTGCGTTGCAGCCCTTGGCTTTTTCGTCGCCCGCGGCCTTGAACAGTTCTTCGGCGCCGGTGGCTTCACAGCCAGCGTGGATCACCTTGTCGTCGAACACTTCACGGGTGCCGTGCTTGGTGCCCGGGATGAAGGCCAGGATCGCCTGATCCGGCAGGGCCGGGTTCACGTCTTTCCAGGTCTTGTTCATGTTGTCGACCAGAGCGCCGTCCTTGACCACCTTGGCGGCCAGGGCGTTGTACCAGTCGGCCGGGGTAAAGGCGAAGGTTGCGCCGTTGATGTCAGAGGCGAACACGATGCCGTCATAGCCGATGCGAACCTCCTGGATCTCGGCCACGCCGTTCGAGGCGCACAGGTCGATGTCCGACTGCTTGATGCGCGAAGACGAGTTGGCGATATCGATGGTGTTTTCGCCAACACCTTCGCAAAGCTTCTTGCGGCCAGCACCCGAACCGCCCGATTCCACGACCGGTGTCGGGAATTCAAAGTTTTCACCAAACGCTTCGGCAACGATGGCGGCATAGGGCAGAACGGTAGACGAGCCGGCGATCTGGATCTGATCGCGGGCAGCGGCAGCGGTAGCCGAAACAGCAGCAATTGCCAGGGCCGAAGCCGACAGTTTCACAAAGGACATTGCAGTCTCCTTGACAGCGGTAATCTAGTGATCATCCCCATGATGATCTCGGGCCGACTTCTAGGGGTCGTGCATGAGGCTTTTGTGACGGGTATGTAACAGGGATATGACAAAGCCAGGATTTGTGACGGCAAGTTTGCATGACAGCCATGTGACAGAAGCATGACGTCGCTGTTGCAGCGGCGGATCATTGCCCGGGGCGACGAGTCGGCGCTATTTCGGCAGAATCACGGTAAAAGTGGTGCCGCTGCCCAGGGTGCTTTCCACCCGCATCCGGCCACGATGGCGGTTAACGATATGCTTGACGATGGCCAGCCCGAGTCCGGTGCCGCCCTTCTGGCGCGAGCGGTGGTTGTCGGCGCGATAAAAGCGCTCGGTCAGGCGCGGCAGGTGGACCGGATCGATACCTGCCCCCTTGTCCGAAACCTGGATACGGGCGGCGGGGCCGCGCACCGCGGGGTCACGCTCGGCCTCACTGAGGGTGACGCGCACCTCGCCGCCGCTGCCGCCATATTTGATCGCATTCTCGATCAGGTTGGTCAGGACCTGGCGGATCTGGTCCTCGTCTCCGGGCACAATGACCGGGGTCTCAGGACCGGTGCTGTGCAGTTCGACCCCCGCCTCGGTTGCCAGCGGGCGCAGTGAATTGAGGGTCGAAGCGATCTGCGCCTTCAGATCCACCGCACCACGGGGGCGGACCCGCTCTTCGCTTTCGACCCGGTTGAGCGACAGAAGGTCCCCCACCAACCGGTTCATCCGCCCGGCCTCCTGCTCCATGATGCCCAGGAACCGGTCCTGGGCGGCAGGATCGTTGCGCGCCGGGCCGCGCAGGGTTTCGATGAAGCCCATGATCGCGGTCAGCGGCGTGCGCAGCTCGTGGCTGACATTGGCGACGAAATCGCGCCGCATCTGCCCGGCCTGCTCCATTGGGGTGACGTCGGTAAAGCTGACCAGCACCGCGCCGCCCGCAACCGCGCCGATTCCCTTCACATAGCGGCAGGCCACCTCGAACGTGGTGTCCTGTGCGCCGTCATTGGCCAGATGGCGGCTGCGGCTGGCGCCCTTGTCGCGCAGGGAGCGCTCGATTGCCTCGATCACCTGCGGCTGGCGCAGGATGGTGGCATAGTGCCGCCCGACGATCTGCTGTCCCAACAGCGTCTGCGCCTCGGTATTGGCGGCGATGATGCGTTCAGACTGATCGACCAGCAGGGCCGCCAGTGGCATGGCGGCCAGAAACTCTTGGTTCTGATCCTCGGGCATCGTGGCGTTCCCGAGTCAGTCGACCACGGTCAGGCTGTCGCGGAACCGGCGCATATTGTCCTGATAGTGCTTGGCACTCCAGGCGATGCGGGCGACGGCGGCCTCGTCAAGCTGGCGCACCACCTTGCCGGGCGCCCCCATCACCAGCGAGTTGTCGGGGATTTCCTTGTTCTCGGTGATCAGGGCACCAGCACCGATCAGACAATTGCGGCCGATCCTGGCGCCATTCAGCACGGTTGCGCCCATGCCGATCAGTGAGTTTTCCCCGATGGTGCAGCCATGCAGCATGACCTTGTGGCCAATAGTGCAATTCGCCCCGATGGTCAGGGGATAGCCCGCGTCGATATGCATGACGCAGTTTTCCTGCACATTGCTCCCCTGCCCGATCCGGATCTCTTCGTGATCGGCGCGGATGGTGCAACCGAACCAGACCGAGGCGCCCTCTTCCAGCACCACCTTGCCGATCAGGTTGGCATCGGGGGCGACCCAGGTGTCGGGATGGATATGCGGGCGGTGCTCGCCCAGGGCATAGATGGTCATGACAGGTCCTCGAATTCACTTTGCAGCTTGCGCACATGTTCTTGCAGCGCCGGTTGCTGGATGCGGCGCATCCGCTCGGCGCTGACAATGGTTTTCAGCCGTTCCTCGGTGGCGTCCAGATCGTCGTTGATCAGGACATAATCGTAATAGCCCCAGTGGCTGATCTCGTCCCAGCTTTTGAGCATCCGGCGCGAGATCACCTCGGCGCTGTCCTGGCCCCGGCTTTCCAGGCGTCGTCGCAGCTCCTTGATGGACGGCGGCAGGATGAAGATCGACAGCGCGTGCTTGCCCAGATCCGAGTTGCGGATCTGAATCTCGCCCTGCCAATCGACGTCGAACAGCACATCCTGGCCTGCCTCGATCGTGTCGCGCACGGGGCCCGCGGGTGAGCCATAGAAATTGCCGAACACGTGGGCATGTTCCAGCATCTCGCCGCGCCGCACCTGTCCCTTGAACTGGTCTTCGCTGAGGAAATAGTATTCGCGGCCATGTTCCTCACCCGGGCGCGGGGCGCGGGTGGTGGCCGAGACCGAGAATTTCAGACCAGGATCCCAGGTCATCAACCGGCGGGCGAGCGTGGATTTCCCCGCGCCCGAGGGTGAGGAGAGAATGATCAAGAGGCCACGGCGGTCTGTCATCTGTCTTGCTTCCTGTCTTTATTCCACATTCTGCACCTGCTCGCGCATCTGGTCGATTACCGCCTTCAGCTCCAACCCTACCCCGGTCAGATCAGCGTTTTGTGACTTTGAACAGAGTGTGTTCGCCTCTCGGTTGAATTCCTGCATCAGGAAATCCAGCTTGCGGCCCACCGCGCCGCCCTGGGTCAGCAGGTCGCGGGCGGCCTTGATATGGGCTTGCAGGCGGTCCAGTTCCTCGGTCACATCGGCCTTGACGGCGAGCATGGCCAGTTCCTGCGCCACCCGGTCGGGATCGGCGCCGTCGCTGTTGCCCAGCACGCGGGCCAGATTGGCGCGCAGGGTTTCGGCCACCAGCGGTTTGCGCGCCTCGGCCAGATCCGCCGCTTGCGCGGTCAGTTCCGCAACGCGGGTCAGGTTGTTTTGCAGAATCTCGACCAGCGCCTTGCCTTCGGTCTCGCGCATTTGCAGGAATGCGGCGATCAGCGGACCCAGTTCGGCCTTCAGCCGTTTCACCAGCGGGGCCGGATCGTCGCCGCCGCCACCGGCCTCCAGCACACCGCGCAGCGCCAGCAGATCGGCCGCGCGCGAGGGTGCCAGCGTCATGCCCCGCGCCATCGCCTGATCCTCGACCTCCGACAGCGCCTCCAGCACCGCAGCCAGCGCCGCGGGGTTCAGAGACAGCGCCGCGCCCTCCTCGCCCCGGCTCAGTCGCAGGCTGAGCGTCACGCTGCCGCGCGTCAGCGCCTTGCCCAGATCGGCGCGGATCGCGGTCTCCAGACCTTCGAGCCATTCGGGCACACGCAGGCGCAGATCCAGCCCCTTGGCGTTAACGCTGCGCAGCTCCCAGCTCCAGCTGAACGGCGCCAATTCGCCGCGCGCCGAGGCGAAACCGGTCATGGATCTGATCATCGCTGCCCTCTCTGGTGGTTCCGGTCCAGCCGGAGATGCCCCCGCACCTAATGCCAAGCCCGCCCCTTGGGCAAGACCCGGCCGGATTTTCGTCAAGTTTTACCCAGTTAACCATTCGTTAAGAATTAGGTCCAAGATTGGGGCAACCCGTGGCAGGTTAACGTTTAGGTAACCTGTCTTAAGCTCAGCCCTTGCCCTGCAGGACGCGAGCCAAGGCAGGAGAACGACGAGCAACAGGGTAACGGTGATGAAGACTTTTTTTGGTGGCAAATTCCGGTCGGGATCCGGGGACAGTGCGGGGAACGTAATCTCGATGGACCGGTTTCGCAGCGGACGTACCGTGTCGCCGCTTCGGCAGGCCGAAGCCTATTGGGCGGCCCTGCGCGACGGTGACGGGGTGCCGCGACGCTCGGACATCGACCCGCGCGGGCTGGAGAACATCCTGGAATACACGTTCATACTGGAACGGATTGCACCCGGTATCGCCCGGTTCCGCCTGGCCGGCAGCCATCTGAGCGAGATGGCCGGGATGGAGGTGCGCGGCATGCCGCTGACCGCGTTTTTCACCGCTGCCGCCCGCTCCGAGATCGGGGCCACGCTGGAACATGTCTTCAACACGCCGGCCATCGCCGAAATGACGTTGAACGCGGAACGGCGGTTCACCGCTCCTCGGGTCGAGGCGCGGATGATCCTCTTGCCGCTGCAAAGCGATTTCGGTGATGTCAGCCGGGCTCTGGGTATCATGATCTCGGATGGGCCGCTGGGCACTGGCGGGCGCCGCTTCGAGATCGCCGGATCGACTCTGCGCGACCTTCCTGCGGCAGCTGACACGGCAACGGAACAGATCTCTGGGCCTGCTGAAACTGTGGGGTTTGCCGAACCACGCACGGGATTTGCGGGCGGCAAGCCGCAGTTGCGCCTGGTTCTGCCCGAGGATTGAAGGAAAACTCGGGGTCACAACGGAAATGGCCCGGGACGATGTCCCGGGCCAATTTGTCTAAAGTCTGATACTGCTTCAGCTCGCGGCGCGGCGGCGCTGATCGGCGCGCAGCCGGGTCAGTTCCTCGGCCACGAGAAAGGCCAGTTCCAGCGACTGGCTGGCGTTCAGGCGCGGATCGCAGGCGGTGTGATAGCGGTCGCTCAGATCCTCGTCCGTCACCGCCCGCACGCCGCCGGTGCATTCGGTCACGTCCTGGCCGGTCATCTCGAAATGCACGCCACCCGGCACGGTGCCCTCGGCCTGGTGCACGGCGAAGAAGTCGCGCACCTCGCGCAGGACCGAATCAAAGGGCCGGGTCTTGTAGCCCGAGGCCGATTTGATCGTGTTGCCATGCATCGGGTCACAGACCCAGGTCACCTTGGCGCCTTCCTCGCGCACCGCCTTGATCAGGCGCGGCAGGTGGTCACCCGCCTTGCCCGCGCCAAAGCGCGCGATCAGGGTCAACCGGCCCTCTTCGTTCTCGGGGTTCAGCTTGGCCATCAGCACCTTGAGATCCTCGGCGGTGGTGGTCGGCCCGCATTTCAACCCAATCGGGTTCAGCACGCCGCGGCAGTATTCCACATGCGCGCCGTCCGGCTGCCGGGTCCGGTCGCCGATCCAGATCATGTGTCCCGAGCCCGCCAGCCAGTTGCCCGAAGTCGAATCGAGCCGCGTCAGCGCCTCTTCATATTCCAGCAGCAGCCCCTCGTGGCTGGTGTAGAACTCGACCGTCGAGAATTGATGCGTGGTATCGGCGGTGATGCCCGCCGCGCCCATGAAGTCGATCGTGTCCTGGATACGGTCGGCAATCTCGGAATATTTCTGCACATCCTGTTCGTCGGTAAAGCCCAGCGTCCAGGAATGCACCCGGTTCATGTCGGCGAAACCACCGGTCGAAAAGGCGCGCAACAGGTTCAGCGTCGCCGCCGCCTGGGTATAGGCCTGCAGCATCTTCTGCGGGTTGGGTATCCGCGCCTCGGGGGTAAAGGCCAGCTCGTTGATGATATCACCGCGATAGCTGGGCAGTTCAACCCCATCCACCACCTCGGTCGGCGCGCTGCGCGGCTTGGCGAACTGACCCGCCATGCGTCCCACCTTGACCACCGGCACCTTGGCGCCAAAGGTCAGCACCATCGCCATTTGCAGCATCACCTTGAACGTGTCGCGGATGCCGTCGGCACTGAACTGGTCAAAGCTTTCGGCGCAATCGCCGCCTTGCAGCAGAAAGGCCTCGCCGCGCCCTGCTGCGCCCAGATGCCGTTTCAGCCGCCGGGCCTCGCCGGCAAAGACCAAGGGCGGATACTGGGAAAGCTGCGCCTCGACTCGGGCCAGTTCGGCCTGATCGGTATAATCGGGCATCTGGACCCGCGGTTTCGCGCGCCAGGTCGATTTTTGCCACTCGCTCATCGCTCTCATCTCCGCAAGGATATTCACAGGGGGCCTCTATACAAAATGACCCGGGCAGAGACCATATCAGATTTGCGCCTCTTGACGTCGCAAACAAGCTCTGAGCAATGTGAATGACAACCCAGCGCAGACGCCCCCGACGTGGCGTCACATAAGGCAAGGAACGCGCGCATGAAAGAGCAACGCCAAGTTGTCAGAGTGGATACCGGCCAGAAGAAGCCGCAGAGGTTTGTCTTTGTCCTGCTCGACCAGTTCACGATGTTGTGTTTCGCCTGCGCTGTCGAGGCGTTGCGCATCGCCAACCGGATGGCGGGACAGCAGCTGTATGAATGGTCGGTCGTGGGCGAAGGCGGCGCCTCGGCGACGTGTTCGAACGGTACGGTATTCAAGCTCGACGGCGATCTGGACGAGTTGCGGCGCGAGGATGTGGTGCTGGTCTGCGGCGGCATCGACGTGCAGAAGGCCACCACGAAAAAGGTGGTCAGCTGGCTCCGGCGAGAGGCGCGGCGCGGTCCGGTGATCGGTGGGCTCTGCACCGCCGGCTATACCCTGGCCAAGGCCGGTCTGCTGGACGGCAAGCGCGCCACCATCCACTGGGAAAACCAGGACAGTTTCATCGAGGAATTCGAAGAGGTCACTCTGACCAAGTCGGTTTTTGTCATCGACGGGCCGCGCATCACGACGGCGGGTGGCACCGCCTCGATCGACCTGATGCTGAAACTCATCGCCAATTCCCATGGCGAAGAACTGGCCAACGCGGTGGCCGATCAGCTGATCTATTCCTCGATCCGCACCGATCAGGACACCCAGCGCCTGTCCACACCTACCCGCATCGGCGTGCGCCACCCCAAGTTGAGCCAGGTCATCCAGATGATGGAGCGCAATATCGAAGAGCCGATTTCGCCCGCGTTGCTGGCCAAGGATGTGGGCATGTCCACCCGCCAGCTGGAACGACTGTTCCGCCGCTATCTCAGCCGCAGTCCCAAGCGCTATTACATGGAACTCAGGCTGCAAAAGGCGCGAAACCTGCTGATGCAGACGGACATGAGCGTGATCAACGTGGCGCTGGCCTGCGGCTTTGCCTCGCCCAGCCATTTCTCGAAATGCTACCGCGCGCATTACAACACCACGCCCTATCGCGAACGCGGCGCGCAAAGCGCGCGGCTGTCGGTCTAGCGTCACGCGCAGCTTGTGTCGCCGCTGCCAGACACAGGCTTGCGTTTTTGACACTAGGGCGCGTTCGTACCAGATGAACGACCTGTAAAAGACGCGGCGAGCAGGGACTAGCCCCCCGGCGCCACGCGATAGACCGCGCCCCGGCCTTCGGAGATGAACCAGATCGTGCCGTCGGGCGCCTCGACGATGTCGCGGACGCGCTCGGTCTCGGGTCCCTCTAGCCGCTCGGCTTCACGCAGGGGGCTGCCGGTCAGTCTGACGATATGGTCGAATTTCAGCGACCCGACAAAAATATCTCCGGCCCAGTCAGGCCAAAGAGCGCCGGAATAGACCAGGAGGCCAGACGGGGCGATTGACGGATCCCAATGGAACTGCGGCTGCTCCATCCCCTCTTTGTGGGTACCTTCGCCAATCTTGGCCCCTGAGTAATGCCGGCCATAAGAGATCACCGGCCAGCCGAAATTGGCACCGGGCCGGATCAGGTTCACCTCGTCACCGCCGCGCGCGCCATGTTCCGAGGTCCAGAGCCGCCCTTGTGCATCCAGCCCCGCGCCCTGCGGATTGCGGTGGCCCAGCGACCAGATCTCGGGCCGGATACCGCTTTGTCCCACAAAGGGATTGTCGGCGGGAATGCTGCCGTCGGGATTGATGCGGATAACCGATCCTTGCGGGTTGCCCGGATCCTGCGCGCTGGCATCGTCGCCGCGATCGCCCAGGGTGACGAACAGCGTCCCATCCGGGGCCTCGACCACCCGGCTGCCGAAATGGCGACCGCCCTGCCCGCCCGGTGGTACCTCGTAGATACGACTGAGACCGGTCAGGCGGCGGTTGTCCTCGGTCAGCCGCGCGACCGCCACCGCCGTTCCTGCACCGCCACCCGCCTGTGGCTGCGCATAGGTGAGGTAAAGCCGCCGGCTAAGAGCGAAATCGCGGGCGAGGGTAATATCCAGCAAACCGCCCTGCCCCGCGACCCGCACCCGAGGCAGGCCGGCGACCTCGCTCTTGCGGCCCTGTGCGACATGCACCAACACACCGTCCCGCTCGGTGACAAGAAATCCGCCGTCAGGCAGCGGCGCCACTGCCCAGGGTGACTCCAACCCTTCTACCATGGCTTCGATCCTGAGCGGCCCCGCCCGCGAGGACAGTTCGGTGCTGACCTGCCCGGAGGCAAGCAGGCTTGCTATCATCAGAATCACGCTACCAAGTTGTACGATTGTCATCCCGTTTCCTCCCGTCCACCCAGTCTCAATTCAAGACCAGGATAACCAAAACATCCATGATTTCCGGCACCAAACCACTTTTTCGTTAGGACTTTTCTTTTGGCGACAGCTTGCCTAGGGTTTCGTCAGAACGATTACGTTCCAACAAGGGAGTAACATATGAAAAAGCTTCTCACGGCCACTGCGGCCTCTGCCCTGATGGCAAGCGCGGCCTTTGCCGGTGGTCATGCCAAAGAGGTGAAGATCGGCGTGATTCTGGGCTTCACCGGCCCGATCGAATCGCTGACGCCCTCGATGGCCGATGGTGCCGAACTGGCGATGAAGGAAGTCACCGACTCGGGCCTGCTGCTGGATGGCGCCACCGTGACCTCGGTGCGCGCGGACTCGACCTGCGTCGACGCCGCTGCAGCCACCGCCGCCGCCGAGCGTCTGGTGACCTCGGACAAGGTTGACGGCATCATGGGCGCCGACTGTTCGGGCGTGACCGGTGCGATCCTGTCCAACGTCGCCGTCCCGAACGGCGTCGTGATGATCTCGCCCTCGGCCACTTCGCCCGCGCTGTCGACCGCCGAAGACAACGGCTTGTTCTTCCGCACCGCGCCCTCGGATGCCCGTCAAGGTGTCGTGATGACCGAAGTGCTGATGGAAGAAGGCATCAAGGAAGTCGCGCTGACCTATACCAACAACGATTATGGCAAGGGTCTGGCCGACAGCTTCCAGGCCGCGTTCGAGGCCGCTGGCGGCACCGTGACCATCTCGGCCGCGCATGAAGACGGCAAGGCCGACTATTCGGCCGAAGTGGGCGCGCTGGCGGCCGCTGGCGGCGACCGTCTGGTGGTTGCCGGTTACGTCGACCAGGGCGGTTCGGGCATCGTGCGCTCGGCCATCGACTCGGGCGCGTTCGACACTTTCCACTTCCCCGACGGCATGATCGGCGCCAAGCTCGAAGAGAATTTCGGCAACGAGATCGAAGGGTCGAGCGGCCAGCACCCCGGCACCGACAGCCCGGGCGTTGCCAAGTTCTCGGAAATGGTGGGCGGCGCGTTCGATTCTACCTCGCCCTTCACCCCGGAATCCTATGATGCGGCGGCCCTGATCATGCTGGCCATGCAGGCGGCCAACTCCAAGGACTCGGGCGATTACAAGTCCAAGATCATGGATGTGGCCAACGCACCGGGTGAAAAGATCTATCCCGGTGAACTGGCCAAGGCGCTTCAGATCATCAAGGACGGCGGCGAGGTTGACTATGTCGGCGCCACCGCGGTTGAGTTGATCGGGCCCGGCGAAAGTGCCGGCAACTACCGCCAGATCACCATCGAAGGCGGCAAGATTACCACGGCCAAATACCGTTGATCGCCCCGCGATGAGATGACACCGAACAGCCCGGGCCTTGTGTCCGGGCTGTTTCAATGACAAAAGGCCGCACCTCTTTTTGGGGGATGAGGCAACAACCAACAAGGCCGCAGAAAACAAGCGGCCCCGGGGGAACACATGATCGTCGTCGAAGACGTGCACAAGCACTTCGGCGGATTCCATGCTGTCGATGGTGCGACGCTGGAAATCGCCAAGGGCTCTGTCACCGGTCTGATCGGACCGAACGGAGCCGGCAAGACCACCCTTTTCAACGTGATCGCCGGCGTCCTGCCGCCCACCAGCGGCAAGGTCACCATGGATGGCGAGGATATCACCGGCCTGCCGCCGCACGAGCTGTTCCACAAGGGGCTGCTCAGGACTTTTCAGATCGCGCATGAATTCAGCTCGATGACCTGCCGCGAGAACCTGATGATGGTGCCGGGCGGCCAGTCGGGCGAGACGCTGTGGAACACCTGGTTCGGGCGCAAGCGGATCGCCGACGAGGAACGCGCCCTGCGCGCCAAGGCCGACGAGGTGCTGGAGTTCCTGACCATCGAACATCTGGCCGACCACAAGGCGGGCCAGGTCTCGGGCGGACAGAAAAAGCTGCTGGAACTGGGCCGCACCATGATGGTCGACGCCAAGATCGTGTTCCTTGACGAGGTCGGCGCCGGTGTGAACCGGACGCTGTTGATGACCATCGCCGACACCATCCTGCGGCTCAACAAGGAACGCGGCTATACCTTTGTCGTGATTGAGCATGACATGGATTTCATCGGCAAGATCTGCGATCCCGTCATCTGCATGGCCGAGGGCAAGGTCCTGGCCCAGGGCACCCTGGACGAGATCAAGGCCAATGAACAGGTGATCGAGGCCTATCTGGGCACCGGCCTGAAGAACAAGGCACAGCTGGAGGCAGGCGCATGAGCGACAATCCCTATCAGGACGGTCGCGGCAACAAGGACGCCTCGATCACCAACACCAAGGGCATGGGTACCATGACCCCCGCCCATCGCAAGAGCGGCCCGACCTCCAAGGTCGATGGCGGCCCCTTTCTGATCGGTGACACCATGACCGGCGGTTACGGCAAGGGGCCCGATATCCTGCATGAATGCACCATCGCGGTGAACCCGGGCGAGATCGCCGTAATCGTCGGCCCCAACGGTGCTGGCAAGTCGACCGCGATGAAGGCGGTGTTCGGCATGCTCGACGTCCGTTCGGGCTCGGTCCGGCTGGATGGCGAGGACATCACCAGGCTCACCCCGCAGGACCGGGTGGTCAAGGGCATGGGTTTCGTGCCCCAGACCAACAACATCTTCACCTCGATGACGGTCGAGGAAAACCTGGAAATGGGTGCCTTCATCCGCCGCGACGACATCCGCGAGACCATGGAGCAGGTCTATGACCTGTTCCCGATCCTGCGCGAGAAACGCTATCAGGCGGCAGGCGAGCTGTCGGGCGGCCAGCGCCAGCAGGTCGCCGTGGGCCGGGCGCTGATGACCAAGCCCAAGGTGCTGATGCTGGACGAACCCACCGCGGGCGTCAGCCCCATCGTGATGGACGAGCTGTTTGACCGCATCATCGAGGTCAGCCGCACCGGCCTGCCGATCCTGATGGTCGAACAGAACGCCAAACAGGCGCTCGCCATCGCCGACAAGGGATATGTGCTGGTTCAGGGCCGCAATGCCTTTACCGGCACCGGCAAGGAACTGCTCGAAGATCCCGAAGTTCGCAAATCCTTCCTGGGGGGCTGAGACATGGAAATCCTCAACGCCCTTGTGGCGCTTTCTAACTTTGTCCTGATCCCCGCGATCGCCTATGGCAGCCAGCTGGCGCTGGGTGCGCTGGGCGTCACGCTGATCTATGGCATCCTGCGGTTCTCGAACTTTGCCCATGGCGACACCATGGCCTTTGGCGCCATGATCACCGTGCTGGTGACCTGGTGGATGCAATCGCATGGCATTCACCTTGGTCCTCTGCCAACCGCGCTTCTGGCGTTGCCTTTCGGCATTCTGGGTTGCATGGCACTGGTTTTGGTCACCGACCGCGCGGTCTATCGCTTTTACCGCGAACAAAAGGCAAAACCGGTGATCCTGGTCATCGTGTCGATGGGCGTCATGTTCATCATGAACGGGCTGGTGCGTTTCATCATCGGCCCCAACGACCAGAATTTCGCCGATGGCACCCGCTTCCTGATCTCGGCCCGTGATTTCAAGAAGATGACCGGGCTGGACGAAGGGCTGGCCATCAAATCGACCCAAGCGCTGACCGTTGTTGTCGCGGTGATCTGCGTGGCGCTTCTGTTTTGGTTCCTGAACAGGACCCGCACCGGCAAATCCATGCGCGCCTATTCCGATAACGAGGATCTGGCGCTGCTCTCGGGCATCAACCCCGAGCGCGTGGTGATGTACACCTGGCTCATCGTGGCGGCGCTGGCCACCACGGCGGGTGTGCTCTATGGACTGGACAAAAGCTTCAAGCCTTTTGTCTATTTCCAATTGCTGCTGCCCATCTTTGCCTCGGCCATCGTGGGCGGTCTGGGCAGCCCGCTGGGCGCCATCGCGGGCGGTTTCGTCATCGCCTTTTCCGAGGTGACGGTGACCTATGCCTGGAAAAAGGTGCTGGGCTATCTGGCGCCCGAGGGCATGTCACCCGACGGGTTGGTGCAGCTACTCAGCACCGATTACAAATTCGCGGTCAGCTTCGTCATCCTGCTGATCGTGCTGCTGTTCAAGCCTACGGGCCTCTTCAAGGGGAAAGCGGTATGACCGAGACAGTGAAGAACACCGCCCTGTTTCTGGGCGTCGCCGTCCTGATCGTGATCACCGGTTTCATGCAAAGCTGGAACTCGGCCATCCTGATCGTGAACATGGGGCTGATCTCGGCCATCATGGCGATCGGGGTGAACCTGCAATGGGGCTTTGCGGGCCTCTTCAACGTGGGTGTGATGGGCTTTGTCGCGCTGGGCGGTCTTGCCGTGGTGCTTGTGGCCGAGCCGCTTTCGCCCGAGGCGTGGAGCGCGGGCGGCTTCGGCATCGTGCTGGCGCTGCTGTTGGGGGCTGCCACCGTGGTGGCCGCCGTGCTGGTATCGCGCCACATGCCCAAGGGACGCGGGCGTAACCTGGCCATGCTGGCTGTGCTGGTTCTGGGCTTTGTGATCTATCGCGCGGTGTTTGATCCCAACGTGATGGCGGTCGAGGCGATCAACCCGGCCGCGGCGGGCAATATCGGCGGCCTGGGCCTGCCGGTGCTGCTGGCCTGGCCCGCCGGTGGCCTTCTGGCCGCGGGTGCCGCCTGGCTGATCGGCAAGACGGCGCTGGGCCTGCGCTCGGATTACCTGGCGATTGCCACACTGGGCATCGCCGAGATCATCATCGCGGTGATGAAGAACGAGGACTGGCTGGCGCGCGGGGTCAAGAACGTGATCGGCCTGCCCCGCCCGGTGCCTTACGAGATCGACCTGCAAAACGATGCCGGATTCGTTGAAAGCGCCGCGTCGCTGGGCATCGATCCGGTCACCGCCTCCACGCTTTATGTGAAACTGGGCTATTCGGTCCTGTTCATGGTGGTGCTGCTGGTCCTTCTCTGGATGGCGCAGATGGCACTGAAAAGCCCCTGGGGCCGGATGATGCGCGCCATCCGCGACAACGAGGTTGCGGCCGAGGCGATGGGCAAGGACGTCACCCGCAGACACCTGCAAATCTTCGTGCTGGGATCGGCGGTCTGTGGCATCGCCGGTGCGATGATGACCACGCTCGACGGGCAGCTGACACCGGGCACCTATCAGCCGCTGCGCTTCACCTTCCTGATCTGGGTGATGGTGATCGTGGGCGGCTCGGGCAACAATTTTGGCGCCGTGCTGGGTGCGATGCTGATCTGGTTCCTCTGGGTTCAGGTCGAGCCGCTTGGCCTTTTCCTGATGCAGGTGATTACCAGCGGCATGGCCGAGGGCAGCGCGCTGAAATCGCACCTGATCGACAGCGCCGCCCATATGCGGCTCCTGACCATGGGGATCATCCTGCTCCTGGTGCTCAGGTTCAGCCCACGCGGGTTGATCCCGGAAAAGTAACATCCAGAAAGGCCGCGCCCCACCCGGACGCGGCCTTTTTCGTGCAAACCGCGCTCAAGCGCCGATCTGCTTCTTTCTGGTTCGAAATACTCCGGGGGAGTCGCGCTGCGCGCGACGGGGGCAGCGCCCCCGATCCGTCACCGCCCCTTGAACAGGCTGCCAAGAATGCCGCGCACGATGCGGCGGCCGGTGGTGCCCTTCAACTCCTTGATCACCGCCTCGCCCATCGCGCTGGTCAGAGTGTCCTCTTTGCGACCGCGACTCTTACGGGAGGTTGAGCGTCCAACACGGCTGCCGGAATAGCGGCGGGCCGAGTTGTATTCCCGTTCCCACGGGCTGGCCTCCTCGGCGCGTTCCTCGGCCTGTTCGGCCTCTTTCGCGGCCTCCTCGGCCCGTTTCGCCAGGATCTCGAAGGCCGATTTGCGGTCCAGCGGCGTGTCGTATTTCCCCGCCATGTCCGATGTGGCCAGGATCGCCTTGCGCTCGGCCGGGGTGATCGGGCCCAGTTGCGATGAGGGCGGGCGGATCAGGGTGCGTTCCACCACCCCCGGCACGCCCTTCTTCATCAGCATCGAGGTCACCGCCTCGCCCACGCCCACCTCGCGGATCGCCTCTTCTGTGTCGAATGCGGGGTTCTCACGATAGGTCTCGGCCGCCAGCCGCAGGTTCTTGCGGTCGCGCGCGGTAAAGGCGCGCAGCGCGTGCTGGATGCGGTTGCCCAGCTGGCCCAGCACATCCTCGGGTACATCCGCCGGGTTCTGGGTGATGAAATAGACCCCCACCCCCTTGGACCGGATCAGGCGCGCCACCTGTTCCACCTTGTCGACCAGCGCCTTGGGCGCGTCGTCGAACAACAGATGCGCCTCGTCGAAGAAGAACACCAGTTTCGGCTTGTCGGGGTCGCCCACCTCGGGCAGTTCCTCGAACAGTTCACTGAGCAGCCAGAGCAGGAAGGTGGAATAGAGCCGCGGCGAGGCCATCAGCGTATCGGCGGCCAGGATGTTGACCATGCCGCGCCCCTGATCGTCGACCCGCATCATGTCGGCCAGATCCAGCGCCGGTTCCCCGAACAGACGCGCGCCGCCCTGGTTCTCGATCACCAAAAGGCGACGCTGGATCGCCCCCACCGAGGCGGTCGAGATATTGCCATAGCGCAGCGACAGCGACTTGCCATTCTCGCCGATCCAGACCAGCAGCGCCTGAAGATCCTTTAGGTCAAGCAGCGGCAGCCCCTCCTCGTCCGACAGTCGGAAGGCGATGTTCAGGATACCCTCCTGCGCCTCGCTCAGCTCCAGCAACTGCGACAGCAACAGTGGCCCCATCTCGGCCACGGTGGTGCGTACAGGGTGACCCTGTTCGCCGAACAGGTCCCAGAAAGTTACTGGACAGGCACGATATTCATAGTCGGTCAGACCGATCTTTTCGGCGCGCGAGGTAAAGGCCTCATGCAGCTTGTGATCTGCCGATCCCGGTTTGGCCATGCCAGACAGGTCACCTTTGACATCGGCCAGAAAGACCGGCACGCCAGCCTCGGCAAAACCCTGGGCCAGGATTTGCAGCGTCACCGTCTTGCCGGTGCCGGTGGCCCCCGCGATCAGCCCGTGCCGGTTGGCATATTTCAGGTCCAGCCCCTGCGCCACACCGTAATCCGGGCCGCCGCCGCCCAGGAAAATCTTTCCATCCATTTGGTTTACGCCTCGAAATTCATCGTTCCACCGCAACCATACAAAGTTAACCTTTGCCTGCGATAGTCCTTATTGCCCCTTAGGCATCTGGTGCTGCGGGGGCACTTCCTCCCTGTCAGACTGGCCGTGCCTTCGGGCACGGCATTTTTCGACCTGACGGTCAAAAATCGAGCATCTCCAATCAATTGCTCCCGAGAGACGAAAAAACCTGCGATAGCTGTTGACCCATTGGCGCACCTCTCGTAACGTCTGCTCACAATACTAAGTCGGCCAGTCCGACGGGGAGACAGATAAGAGGGAATCCGGTTACACGGGTTCCCTTTTTCGTTCCGCTCCGCCCTTATCAAATCGCCGCTGATGCGCCGCTTTGTCCCTGACAGCGCCGAACACTCGTGATAGACGGGGCGCGAGCAGCTCATCTTTTGACGAGGCATTCATGACCAAGACCCTGATTACCCTGTCCGCCGCCGCCCTGCTGGCCCTGACCGGCGCCGCGACGGCACAGGACACGACCACACCGGCCGAAACGGCCCCGGCGCAGGAAGAGCAGAAGACGGCCGACCAGATTCTTGATCTGGGCACGCCGGCCGATGGTTCGCCGCAGCTGGGCCAGCGTTACTCCAAAGAGAAGATCGGCGATTGGGACATGGCCTGCATCAAGACAGAGGGTGAAACAGACCCCTGTTCGATGCTCCAGATCCTGACCGACGCCCAGGGCAACCCGATGGCCGAGTTCTCGATGTTCCGGCTCGAAGAGGGCGGTGTCGCGGTTGCCGGGGCAACCGTGATCGTTCCGCTGGAAACCCTGTTGCCGGCCCAGCTGACGATCTCGATCGATGGGGCACCCGGCAAGCGGTACAACTACTCGTTCTGCAACCCGATCGGCTGCATCGCGCAAATCGGTTTGACCCAGGCCGATATCGACGCGATGAAGAAGGGGGCCAAGGCAACGGTATCGCTGGTTCCCGCCCCGGCCCCGGATCAGACCGTGTCGCTGGAATTGTCGCTGACGGGCTTCACCGCCAGCTATGACAAGGTGGACGTGGTCAGCAACTGACCGCCATTACAGATGAAGAAAGGCCGCCGGCTCGCTGAAACCTGGCGGCCTTTTCTTTTGTCTCAATGCCTTGAGAGTCAAACCTTGCGCAGGGCCAAAACCGCGTTCAGCCCGCCAAAAGCAAAGGCATTGCTCAGCACCACGTCGACCTTGGCCTCGCGCGCCTCGTTCGGGACCACGTCCAGCGCGCATTCGGGATCGGGTTCCTCGTAACCGATGGTGGGGGCGATCACCCCGTCGCGCAACGCCATGATACAGGCCAACAGTTCCACCGCGCCGGTGCCGCCGATCAGGTGGCCATGCATCGACTTGGTCGAGGAAATCATCAGGCTGTCGGCATGACGCCCGAACACATCCGCAACGGCGGCGCATTCGGTCTTGTCATTGGCCGCGGTGCCGGTGCCATGCGCGTTGATATAACCGACCTCGCCCGGGTTGATCCGCGCATCGGCCAGCGCGCCCGCCATCGCCCGCGCTGCCCCCTGTTTCGAGGGCATCACGATATCGGATGCATCCGAGGACATGGCAAAGCCCGCCACCTCGCACAGTATCTCGGCACCGCGCGCCTTGGCATGTTCCATCTCTTCGAACACGAAGATACCCGCGCCCTCGCCCTGGACCATACCGTTGCGATTGGCGCTGAACGGGCGGCAGGCATCCTTGGACATCACTCGCAGCCCTTCCCAGGCCTTGACCCCGCCGAAACACAGCATCGATTCCGATCCGCCGGTTACCATCACCGGCGCCATGCCGCTGCGCACCATGGAAAAGGCCTGCGCCATCGCATGATTCGACGAGGCGCAGGCGGTCGAGACGGTAAAGGACGGACCCTTGAGATTGTGTTCCATCGACACATGGCTGGCGGCCGCGTTGTTCATCAGCTTGGGCACGACAAACGGATGGACCCTGTTCTTGCCCTCTTCATAGACCGAACGATAATTCTCGTCCCAGGTGCTGACGCCACCGCCTGCAGTGCCCAGCACCACACCCGATTTCGCCGCCAGTTCACCGTGAAAGTTCAGCCCCGACTGGTCGATCGCCTCTTTGGCCGCGGTCAGGGTGAACTGGGTGAAGCGATCATAGAGCGACATTTGCTGGCGGTTGAACCGGCCCTCGGCCTCGAACCCGCGCACCTGGCCACCGATGCGAATGGCAAGCCGTTCGACATCGCGAAACTCCAGCTCTCCGATGCCGCAATGGCCCTCGCGCATGGCGTGCAGCGTCTCGGGCACCGAATGCCCCAGCGCGTTGATGGTGCCGGCCCCGGTGATGACGACCCGTTTCATGGGCGAGGTCAGACCTTTTCCGCCACCAGCTTCTCGATCCCCGCGATTATCGCGGCCACGTTCGAGATGTCGAAATCGCTCTGGCTGGGTTCGTTGGCGTTGAAGGGGATCGAGATGTCGAATTCCTCTTCGATGGCAAAGATGCTTTCCACCAGGCCCAGGCTGTCGATGCCCAGCTCCTCAAGCGTGCTTTCGGGGCTGACGTCGGAGGGCTCCAGCACGGCCTGCTCGGCGATGATGGCGATGACGCGGTCGCTGATGCTCATGTCGATCCTCTGGGTTCTGTCTGGCGCTGATTTACTCGCTCACTCCCGGTTTGGAAACCGCCTTTTTCAGTGCCGCGATGTCGCGCAACAGGCGGGGTAGACGGCGCTGCGCCTTGTAGATCTCGGTGTGCTGGTCCATCTTCACTGCGGGATATCCCATGATCACCCGCCCCGCCGGCACGTTCGACAGGATCTTGGAGCCACCGCCCGCGATCACCCCGTCACCAATAAAGATATTGTCGACCACCCCGGTCTGGCCGCCCAACACCACGTTGTTGCCGATCTCGACCGAGCCCGACACGCCAGTCTGGCCACACAGCAGACAGTCGCGCCCGACGCGCGTATTGTGGCCCACATGCACGAGGTTGTCGAGCTTGCTGCCATTGCCGATGCAGGTATTGCGGATGGTGCCGTTGTCGACGGTACAGTTTGCGCCGACCTCGACATCGTCGCCGATCTCGACCGCGCCCAGCGAGTGGATGCGGGTCCAGGCCTGTGCCTTGGCCTCGCCCTGATCGCCCATCGTCTTGCGGGCGTTTTCGGCACCCGACACCTCGGGCGTGACAAACGAGAACCCGTCGCCGCCGATCCGTGCGCCGGGTTGCGCGATGAAACGGGCGCCAATGGTGGTACGGGCACCAATGCTGACCATCTCGCGCAGGAAAGCGCCCTCGCCCAGCACAGCATCCATGCCGATCACGCAATGCGGCCCGATCACCGAGCCATCGCCGATCCTGGCCCGCGCGCCCACCACGGTCAGCGGCCCGATGCTGACATCGGCGCCGATCTCGGCACTGGGGTCGATCACCGCGGAGGGATGGATGCCCGCCGCAACACCCTGACCGGGGTCGAGCATGGCTGTCACGCCCGCCATGGCCAGACGCGGTCGGGTGGCAAAGATCGCGGCCTCAAGACCCATCGCCTGCCATGCGGCGCCGGGCCACAGGATCGCAGCGCGCGCGCCCCCCTGTGCCAGGGCCTCGGCATATTTCGGCGACATTGCCAGCGCCAGCTGGTCACGCCCGGCATCTCCCGGTTCCGCTGCACCGGTGACGGTCAGGTCAAGATTGCCCGCGGCCTCGGCCCCGAGGGCGTCGGCGATCTGCGAAATGGTATAGGTCATCTGGGGCCTGCTTCTTGTGGTTGGCCCCGTGGATTTAACCCTGAACCGCGCTCAGAACCACCCCTGCCCGGCTGAGCGCCTCCCAAATCTTTGCGTCACGCCCATAAACGTCGCGCCGATAGCCGGGCTGCCCCCGGTCATCCACCACCGCCGTGCGATAGATGATATGTACCGGCACATGGCGTTCCAGATCGACCTTGGTTTCGCGGCCGGTGTTCAGCACGTTGTGAAAGAAGGCTTTCGGATCGGTTTCTTGCAGAGCGAGCAGCGCGTAAGCGAATTCAAACGGTTGCGCCAGACGGATGCAGCCATGTGAATAGGCGCGGACCTCGCGGGCGAACAGGTGTTTCTGCGGCGTGTCGTGCAGGTAGATGTTGTACTTGTTCGGGAACATGAATTTCACCAGCCCCAGTGCGTTGCTCTTGCCCGGCGGCTGGCGCATGGCAAAGGGAAAGCTGCGGCTGGAGAACTGGCTGAAATCCACCGCGCCGCGATTGACCTGACGACCCCGACTGTCGGTGATCTCCAGATGCCGCACCGCATTCGGATTGGCCCGCAGCTTAGGCAGATACTCCTTGGTGATGATCGAGCGAGGCACATACCAGCTCGGGTTGATCACCATATGCTCCATCTCGTCCGAGAATTCGGGGCTGCGCCGGTCGCTGACATTCTTGCCAATGACCGAGCGGGTTTCAAAGGTGACGCGGCCATGATCCACGATCTTGGCGGTGAAATCGGTCTGGTTGACCAGGATATGCCGCTCGCCGCGATCACGCGGAAGCCAGCGCTCGCGCTCCAGCCCGACGATCACCGATTTCAACCGGTCGGCCACGGATTTGTTGATCTCGTCAAGGGTGCCGTCGCCGGCCACCCCGTCGGGCTCCAGCCCATGGGCCAGCTGAAACGCCTGAACCGCCTTTTGCAGCGTGCCATCATAGCTCGCCACCGCGCTGCGCTCCATGTATCCCATGGCGATCAGCCGGTTGCGCAGCGCAACGACCCGGGGGCCGCTGTTGCCCGGTTCCAGCTTGCCGCCCGAAACGGTCGGCCCCCAGCCACCGGTGGCCAGCGCATGTTCAAGGTCGAGCTTGAGTTTCAGCAAGGCACGGTACTGCGCCGTATCCGGCGCCAGCCCACGCATGTAGCGCGCAGGTTGGGACGCCTGCAATTCGGTGAGATACACCTCGGCGCCCCGGCGTTCGACCTCGCGCACCATGCCGTCGTCGATCTGCGAAGGTGTCAGCAGGCCGGTTTGCAGGTCACGGGCAAAGCGGGCGAATTCGCGGCTCAGTGCGACTTCGACCAGCCCCATGTCGCGGGTGGTGCGCGCGGAAGCCATCTGCGCCCTTAGTCCCTCGATGTCATAGCGTCCGGCGGGCAGGCCATGCACCTCGGCCATGCTCAGCGCCTCGATCAGCGCGACGCGACGGGCGGCGAATTCGGCCCCCTCTCCGGTCCAGACCGGTTGATAGCCGTTCTTGCGGTAAAACGCAGCGACCCCGTCATCGCCATAGCTTGCCTCGGCAACAGCTTGTTTATATGCGGTAACTTGCGCTTCCGCCGCGCCGACTGACCCGAACGCCGCGACACCGGCAAGCAGCAAGGCTGTCAGCGTGAGACGAAGGCGGGGGCGTTTGAGATGCGGCATGTTCGGGTCCTGGTCAAATGCGGTTAATCACGAGCAATGATGTGAATCTATGAAAAACTTCGTGAGAACCAGGGGAAAAAGTCCATTCACAATTGCATCAGGTGCCAACATGACGGCCCGGATGATGCGCAGATGCATCGCCCTTCCGCGCCGAGGGCACGTTGGCTAGCGGCGAATTGCTGCATATGCATCACCTGTTTGGGCGAAAATCTGCCGAAAATTCCCCCTTGGATTACACATTCTGAAAGAAAACTTGGCGAACGAATCCCCCTGTGCCATACAAATGCGCAACCGGGGGATGGTTATAAACAATGTACACGTAACATCGTGTGCAGGCAGGACGACGTACGGGACGAAACAGTCACATGACTCACAACACCTCGACGGGCCTTACTCGGCGCGCACTTCTTCGGGCATTCACCGCAACCGCAGTGGCCGCCGCTCCCACCTACTCGATGGCCGCAGGGTTCCTGCGTGGCGGCGGCGACATCCGCCGTATCCGCATGTATTCCGGCCGCACCGGCGAACGCATCGACATGGTGTATTGGATCGACGGCGACTACATCAAGGACGCGGTGAAGGAGATCAATTACTTCATGCGCGACTGGCGCGTCGATCAGGTCAAGACCATGGACCTGCGCACCATTGACATCATGGCCGCCGCCCACAACCTGATGGACGTAAACGAGCCCTATATGCTGCTGTCCGGCTATCGCAGCCCGCAGACCAATGCCATGCTGCGCAGCCGCTCGCGAGGGGTGGCCCGCAACTCGCTGCACATGCAGGGCCAGGCCGCCGACCTGCGGCTTGCCTCGCGTTCGGTCAGCCAGATGGCAAATGCCGCGATTTCCTGCCGCGCTGGTGGTGTCGGCAAATACTACCGTTCGAATTTCGTTCACATGGATTGCGGCGAGGTCCGCTCCTGGGGCGGCTGACCACCCCGAAAAAGGATTAAGATCGGATGTCCCCCGTGCCGCAGGCTCGGGGGGTTTTGTTTTACGAGTGCATACTGGCTCTTCATTCAATCTGGCAGGATAGGCCGCGAGCCGTAGTATGGAGAGGGCCCCGAATTACCCTAAGGCTCATCCCCTTCGGAACCGCCACCCCAGTCCTTAGCATTTTCACGCTGGAACCGCCATCCACGGCCCTGTCGCTCATCTCGCGCCCTGCCAACATCGCAAGGCGTCTCGCGTAGCATCTGCCGCGGACGCTCGGAACCGTCACGTTCCTGTTAACTCCATGCTCTAGCACGGCGCCAACCGCATCAGCGCGGGCCGGCACACGTGACCCAGGATACTCTGTCGGGCCGGGTCGATCCGGCGCGTCGCGGGCGCTGGCGCCATGATCACGAGGTTTGGTACATGCCACCCAACATGACCGATCGGCCATCTGCGGAGCCTTCCATCTCTATCGTTTCGAGGGTTGATTCCATGCAGTTGACGCACAGCACCGGCCACGCCGCCATGACGGACAGAACCTATCGCTATCGGCGCCTGTTCTACGATCTGACCCGCAAATACTATCTGTTCGGCCGGAACCGGCTGATCGCGGAACTGGATGCCGCCCCCGGAATGCATGTGCTCGAAATTGCCTGTGGCACCGGGCGAAACCTGCGCGCGGCGGCGCGGCACTATCCCGATTGCCGCTTTTACGGAATCGACAATTCGGAACAGATGCTGGCCACCGCCCGCCGCGCCCTTGGAGGCCAAGCGCATCTGGCGCGCGGCGATGCGTGTGATTTCGATGCCGAACTGCTGTTTGGGCGCCCCCTGTTCGACCGCATCTTCATCTCATACGGGTTGTCGGAGATTCACGACTGGCGCGCGGCGATCGGCATGGCGGCCCACCACCTGGTGCCCGGCGGTCAACTGCATATCGTCGATTTTTCGGACCTAGGCGCTCTGCCTGAAGGGTTCGCCCACGCCATGCATGGCTGGCTCGGCCGGTTCCACGTCACCCCCCGCAACCAGATAGACAGTGCTCTGCACCGCACCGCGCGCGAGATTGGCGGAAGCGCATGGCATGACCAGCTATACTGGCGCTACGCCCAACACGGCGTGTTGAGGAGATAGGCGGCGCTGGCCTCTCGCTCAGTCCAGCACCTCGATCAAAGGGACTCCGGTCGCGCCCGAGGGAGGCTTGGTGCCCAGATAGGCGGCGATGGTCGGCGCCACGTCCACCGTTTCGACATGGCGAGCGATGCGCGCCGGGGGGATACCCGGCCCGTGAAAGATCACCGGTACATGCGTGTCATAGGTCCAAGGCGACCCATGCGCCGAGGCCACTGTCAGCCCGTCGAAATCGGCAATGAACCAATGCGGTTCGAACACCACATAGATATCGCCCGACCGGTCACGATGAAAGTTGCGGCGCACGGCGTCCACCACCTTGCCCTCGCCGATCTGCCCCTCGCGCAGGCGGCGGCTGGATACCGCATAGGCGATGCCGGGCAGCAGGTCGAGTTCGCGCGCCACCGAATCCTCGACCGTGGCCGGATCGAGCCCCTTTTCGGCGATCAGCTCGCGGTTGAGATAGACATAGGGGCTGGAATAGTTACGGATCAGCGCGCGGGTCTCACCGAATTCGGCACCCAGACGCACGAAACCGGGCTCTGTATCGACGCGCTCGAAGTCGAAAGTGCCCGCCTTGATGCCATGGGTTGCAAGGTAGCCCGGGTTCTCGGGAGAGCCATGATCGGCGGACAGCACCACCAGCACCTGATCCAGCCCGATCCGGTCATCCACGAAGTCGAGCAGATCGGCGAGCGTCCGGTCGAGGCGGCGCAGATTGTCCTCGGCCTCCAGGCTCGACGGTCCGAAGATATGCCCGACATAATCGGTCGAAGACAGCGAGACCGCCAGGTAGTCGGGCACCGCGTCCTGCCCGATGCCCTCGGCCTCGATGAGCGCCTTGGCAAAATCCACGGTGATCTCGTCGCCCGCCGGGCTAAGCGTCAGGCGGGTGGTGTAATACTTGTCGTCCGCTTCCCCCCAGGCATGGGGAAAGCTGCGCCCGAAACCGGGAAATTCGGTCTCCCACGGCTGATCGTCACGGGTGCCGAACATGTAGCTTTCGGGCGCGTCCGAGAGCATCCAGCTTGTCCCGGCATACGAGGCGACCATGCCCGACCCGTTCCAGTCGCTCACCCAGCCGGGGTAGTCGTCGCGGTAAAAGGTCGAGGTTACGAACCGCCCCTCGGATTTCGAGAACCAATAGGCCTGCCCGGTATGGCCCGCCATCGAGATCGCGCCCCGGTCCTTGACCGACACGCCAAAGATCAGCGCCTCGGGGCCAAAAAACATGCCGATCTCGTCGGCGATGGTCGAACTCAGGATGTTGCCGGGCGAGCGGCCATCGGTGGTGGCGGCACGCTGGGTCGGGTCGATCTCGGTCGCCGCATCGACCCCGGCGGCGCCCACCAGCGGATAGTCGGGGTCCTGCACATTGTAGACCTGACCGCCCTCGACCCGGTCGAACCAGACATTGGCGACCATCCCGTGCACCGCTGGATCGGCACCGGTGGCCAGCGTGGTGTGGCCGACGATGGTTTCGGTATTGGCATGGCCGTGATGGGCCTGGGTGAAATGGACACCGCCCCGGATCAGGCGGCGGAACCCGTCCTCGCCAAGTCCCGCACCGAACCTCTCGATCAGGTCGCCGCGCAGTTGATCGACGGTGATCTGCAAGACCAGCTTCGGCCGTTCCTGTGCCAGGGCGGGTGCGGCGGGCGCAATGCAGGCAAGTGCCGCAACCAGCGCAGGCGCCGTCATTCTCGGGCTGCTGTTCACCATCTTGTAACTCCTCCTTGTCAACCGTCCGGACTGCACGCGCCAGCCGTTACTGGTCAGCTACCGAGCGTTTCATCTCGTTGAGCGCCGCACTATGCGGCAGTTTCTCCAACGCCTCGTCAAGCACCCCGGCCGTAGCTTCGGGCCCGTCCATCGCCGCCGCGATGCGCGCCAGCATGATCCAGGCCTCTTCGCGCTGCGGGTCCATCGCGACCACCTGCCGGAACGCACCGCGCGCAGCGGGAATGTTGCGCATGGTCAACGCCATGCCCCCCATCACCATATGGGTTTCCGGGAAATCGACCCGTGCGGCAAGTGCCGCACGCCATTCGGTCATCGCTGCCTGCATTTGCGTCTCGATGCGGGCGGGCAGCCGCGCGATTGGGGCGTCCAGCAGTGCCTTGACCGTCTCCACGCGCACCATGCGCACCGGATCCGCCAGCAGCGGGATCAGCCGCTGCACACGTGCCTGGGGAGGAGCCGCGCGTTGAACCCCGATCGCCGCCGCGCGCACCAGGGGATCGTCATCCTCAAGCAGCCCGGCCAGGAACTCGGCGCTGTTGGCATCGCCCCCCTGAGACAAGAGCCAGAGTGCCGTTGCACGCACCAGCCCGGCCTGGTCCCGATCCTGGGCCAGAATGCGCAGCCCAGGCCCCGCCGCGACCGGATCGGCCCGCCCGGCCGCCAGCACCGTGCCGTAATGCGGACGTTTGGCCGCGTCGGGATACCGCTTGGCGATTTCGGCCGCCGCCCAGCCCGCATTCTGATCCGCATGGCAATCGGTACAGGCATCGGGCCCGCCGTTCACCGCCGCCAGATCCGGGCGCGGGATGCGGAAACTGTGATCGCGCCGACCGTCTATCCCCATGTAATCGCGCTCGATCATGTGGCAGGACTTGCATTCGGCCCCGGCAGAGCCCGCGGGATGGAATGTATGGGCGGGATCGTCGTAAAGCGCTGCTTTCAGGCTGGGAAAGCGCGAGTTCGCCGCCGGGGAATGGCACTGGGTACACAGGCTGTTATCCTCGGCCCGCAGCGTCGCGCTATGCGCGTCATGACAATCCAGACAGCCGACCCCGCGCTGATACATCTTCGATTGCAGGAACGAACCATAGACATAGACCTCGTCCAGGATCTGGCCGTCGGCGTGATAGAGACCGGGCCGCAACAGCGATAGCGTATAGGCGTCGTGATAGGGCGTTCCCGGTATCGGGTTGCCCTGCCCCATCGGCTCGCGCCGGGAATGGCACCCGGCGCATTGCTGGATCATTGCTTCGGTTCCAGCGGTTGCGAAATCCATGGCAAGCCCATAGCCCTCGGGCGGCAGCAGCGGGTCCTGCGGGCTCCGCTCGCGGGCGGTTTCGGCCCAAGCGACGTGTGTCGATCCGGGGCCATGGCAGGCCTCGCAGCCGACGCCGATCTCGGCCTGTTGCGAATGGTAGCTGTCGCTTGCCGCATCGTAATTCTTTTCGAACCCGGTTGCGTGACATTCGGCGCAGCGCCCGTTCCAGTTCTTGTAGGGGCCGGTCCAGTGCAGGCCGTCGTCCGGCGGCAGGTCCTGCTCGGGATAAAGGTGATACCAGCGCGCGCCGTCGACATCCCAGACCACGTCAAAGCTTTGGAGCCGTCCCGGTTGGGTCTCGATCAGGTATTGCTGAAGCGGCGCGATCCCGGCGACCGAGTGGATATCATGGGTCTTTTCGCTGCCGTCGGCCTCGGTGATGGTGACGCGAAACTGTGCGCCCGCGCGGCTGAACCGATAGCGTACCCCGTCATGTTCGAACTGGCTGTTGTCGAAATCGGCCAGCACGGTTTCGGGCGTGGGCAGGGTCCAGGCCAGCGCGTGATGCGAGCCTTGCCAGGCCTTGGCCGCGCCCTCGTGGCAGTTGGCGCAACTGGCCGAGCCGACGTAATCGGCGCTTGCGGTCTCTGTGTCACCGGTCTGCGCCAAAGATGGCATCGCCAGGCTGATACAGGCCAGAACCGCGACAAGGAGGGTACGAAACATGGGCGACTCCGGTTTGCGCGGTCAGCGCGGATTGAGCGGGGGCAACCCGGCCAGGTGATGATGGCCCGCGCGGTCGGGACTGTAAACCGCAAGTGCCCGGTCAAGCGCACGCCAGTCCGCCATATCGCCTCTGGGTGCAGGTCCATAGAGCGCCGCGCCGAGCGCCCTGAGCGCGCTGGCGATGGCCGGATCGCGGCGCGGGTCCGGGTCGCCAAGCCGCGCCGCCCACAGATCGAGTGCGGCCAACGTCGCCGACAGATCGCGCCGCCGCGCCGCGTCGATGGTCAAGGTGCGCGCGTGCGCAGGCGAGGCAAGATAGCGGCTACGCCGGTCCGCGCGCCAGCGTTTCCAGCGCCGCAGCGCTGGCCGGACGGCAAAAGCGACGACACCCAGCGTCAGCACCAGCACCAGTGCGCCCAGGATCAGCAGCTGTGGCGAAAGCGCGCGCACACTGCGCGCGACGGGCGCGTCCACGGTCAGATCGACCCCTGGCACCGACGCCGTTTCCACCTGACCGGTCTCGAGGTTGTACCAGTCGAGCGTGACCGGCGGTGCCGCGCCGCTGCCGCCGCTTTGCGCCAGATAGGTCACCCGCTCGACCCGGCTGCCGCCCGGTTCGCCGCGCGTTTCGGTTTCGCTCAGCACCGGTTCCGATGGATAGACGGTCAGCCCGGTGACCGGTTCGACAGGCAACAACCCCGGCAGCAGCATCGCCGGTCCGCCCTCGATCGTAGCGGTCACTTCACGGATCACGCTGTCACCGGGGCCAAGGGGCGCTGTTGCCCCACTCAGATCTTGCGTCAACGTCAGCGCGCGCGCGGCGATGAACGGGTCAAGCCCCTCGGCGCCCTCGGGCAGAACGCCGATGATCGTGATCGCCTCAATTGGCACGACCTCTTCTCGGGGGGCAGAGCTGTCGGGATCGGCCCAGGTCACGAACAGTTCCTGTGGCGGGATCACGAAGCGGCCCGGCACCAGCGGCGTGATCCGATAGCGCCGCGAGACCCCGGACCATGTGTCGCGGTCAATCCGTTCGCTGATCGGGTTTGTTGCCCGTTCGGGCAGGCGAACCATCAGGTTCGGCGCCTCGAAGGTTGGGAAAACCACCGGCTTGGGCAACCATGTGGGCACCAGCACCGTGATGCGCAGGTCAAGCGGCTGGCCCGGTATCGTCTCGGCGGTCTCAAGCTCCACCGTCACGCGGGGCGCGTCCTGCGCGCGGGCCGGTCCCGTCACGATAAGCGAGAGCACCGCGAGGATCAGGTACAGCGCGCCTCTCATTGACCCGCCCCCGATGCCTCGAACCGGAACCGATAGCGCAGGAAATCCCCCGTTCGGGTGTCGACCGTGTTCATCCACTGGTCACTGGTCAGAATCGCCTCCTCACCGCGCGGTTGCCGGTCGGTCTGGGTGTCGACGCCCCGGTTGGCCTCGTTGTCAAACACCACGTCATCGGCGCCGATGCCGGTTTCTTCGCCCGTGTCCGAGGCCTCACGGGCATCCTCGACATAGGTCACGATGCGCCGCGCAGTTTCCAGGTTCTCTGCCGCGCCGGGAAAGTCCGGGTCGCGCTCCATCGTGGTTTCAAAGGCGCGCACGCCGTCGCGATACTGGCGGTTCTTGATATGGGCGAGCCCCTGGGTAAAGGAGGCCTCGGGCGTCTCCAGCCGGTTCAGCACCTCGATCGCCTCGTCATAGCGCCCGGCCCGATAGAGCGCGTGACCCTTCCACATCGGATCGGCAAAGAGATCGCCCGCGCCCGTGAAATCGTTCCGGTTGAAGGCGCGATAGCCCTGCTGATCCGGTGTCAGGAACCAGTCGGCCAGCCCGTCGGCCCGTGCGGCACCAGGGTTGAGACCGACCGAGGCGACAAGGCAAAGCGCGCCCCAGCGCATGGTCCAGCCCTGCCGGAACCACAACAGCGCCAGCAGCGCGGCGGGCACCGCCAGCCACCAGCCGCGATCCTCCCAGGGCTGGCTGTCATCGTCCAGCAGCGCGCGGCGGTAATCGACATTCAGGATCCTGTCCAGCCGTTGCACGTCGCTGTCATCGGTGGTTGCGCGCACCACGGGCACCGTGCCAAGCCGGTCCAACCCGATATCCGAAACGCCATCGGGCAGCATCGCCAGAACGGTCGTCGCCGGACCCTCTCCAGCGGAGGCGAAGGCCCCCACATCGGCACTGTCCAGCCCGTCCGCCACGACCAGCACGCCGCCTACCCCTTCGGCGGCAAGGATCTCTTGCGCCAAAGACAGCGCGGCAGTGGCATTTGCCCCCTCCTGCGGCATCACATCGGGCGTCAAACCTTCCAGATAGGGCAGCATCACCTGCGCATCCTCGGTAAAGGGCAAGACCCGGTGCGCCGTCCCTGCATAGGCCACAAGGGCGGTGCGCGCCCCGGCGCGAAGCTCCAGCAGGTCGCGGATCTTGAACTTGGCGCGCTCCAGCCGGCTTGGCGCCAGATCGGGCGTCGTCATCGAAGGAGTGACCTCGAGCACGATGACCACAGGTCCGGTCTGAGCCAGGAAAGGATCGGCCTGCCGGGTCCAGGACGGGCCTGCGGCGCCGATCACCGTCAATGCCAGAACCACCGAAACATGGTCGATTGGCAAGAAGCGCCGGGCCGCGCCACCGCCCACGGTCAACGCCGCCAGCAGATGCGGCGCGATCCCCTCGGGCAGCGGCGGCTTGCGGGTCGCCGCGCGCCGGTTCACCCACCACAGCGCCGCCAGCGGCACGAGCAGGAGCAGGAGCAGCGGGCGCAGGAAGTGGAATGCGGCAACCACCAGCCCGAGTTCAGAGAGCACGATCTCGCTCATGCTGCCCTCTGCCCTTTGCGGGGAAGGCTCAGCAGCCCCAGCGCCCCGATCCCGAGCGCAGCCGCCAGCCCAAGCAACCATGAGGACAGTACCCTGCGCGGACGATACGACACTTGCTCGACCAGTCGGGGGGAAAGCGCGTCTATCCGCTGATAGACCCCGGCCAGCGCCTCTACGTCCGAGGCGAAAAAGGCGCTGCCGCCGGTGCGGCTGGCGATATCGGCCAGCGTGCGGGTATCGACGCGGTTGTCGCCGCTGGCCTCCGGGTCGCCGACTGCAATCGTGTGGATCTCGACCCCGCGCGCGCGGGCGATCTCGGCCGCGTTGAGCGGGCTCATCCGGCTGCCGGTATCGGCGCCGTCCGACAACAGGATCAACAGGCGCTGCTCGACTTCGCTGATTTCAAAGGTGCGAATGGCCAGACCGATCGCGTCGCCGATGGCGGTATGCGGGCCGGCCATGCCGACCTCGGTCTGCTCGACCAGTGCAGCGATGGTGGCCAGATCCTCGGTCAGTGGTGCCTGGAGAAAGGCCTGGGTTCCGAACACGATCAACGCAATCCGGTCGCCATCGCGCTCGGCCACGAAGCGGCTCACCACCTCTTTGACCGCATCCAGACGTTGCAACCGGGTGCCATCGGGGGCGGCGAAATCGACGATGTCCATCGAGCCCGAAATGTCGATGGCCAGCACCACATCTCGGGCCGAGCGGGTCATCTCGATCGGGGCGCCCAGCCGTTCGGGCCGTGCCAGCGCCAGCACCAGCAGCACCCAGACGGCAATCGCCACCGTCATCTGGAGCCGCGTTCGCCGCAGGATGACCGCGCCCTCTCCGGGTGTCGACTCCGCCGCGCGCACAATCAGGCGAAAGAAGGGAAAGCGCAGCGCCGAGACCTGCTCGCGCCGCGCCGGCAGGAACCGCCAGACCACAAGCGGCAACGGCAGGAGCAACAGCGCAAGTGGAAAGCCAAGGGCGATCATCGCGACACCTCGCGCCGATGGCGGCGGATCCAGCGTGCGGCCAGATCGGCGAGACCGGAGGGCGCGGTACTGCCCGCCCGATAAGGGGCGCTGGCCAGTGCCAGCCCCGGCCCGTCCGAGAACGAAGTGCCGCCCCCACAGGTCCGGTCGAGAAACTCCAGCCATTCGGCACCGCTCAATCCGGCCACCTCGTGTCGCGGAAAGGCCACCAGCGCGGTGCGCCGCAGCACCTCGGCAATCGCCACCGGGTCGCTGCCCGCACGGTCCAGCGCTTCCAGCGCCTCGCGCCGGTAACGGTTGGCCCTGTGATGACGGAGCCAACGCCAGAGACCATACCCTGCCGCCACGCCTGCAAGCACTGCCAGCACCGCCCAACCGGCGGTTTGCGGCATCATCGTCACCGGCGGAGGTGGATCAGGGGGCACCAGTTGGTCAATCAGATCGACCAGCGTGACCGGCGTGTCCTGTCCCTGCTCGCTCATCTCGGGCCAAGCCCCATCAGACGTTTCATCTGGGTCAGGCTGTCCTCGGCCGAACTCAGCGGCAGCACCGGCACGCCAAAACGGCGCTGCCAGTCGAGCACCTCGGCCAGACGCCCCCGCGACATCTCGCGCAGGTCGCGGTGCACGGTCTTGTCTCCGGTGTCGATCTCGGCCTGAAGCTCACCATCCGAGATCACCAGTTTCAACCCCTCGGGAACCTGATCAGAGACCGGGTCGGTCACCAGCCCCAGGATCAGGTCGTTATGGCGCGACAGGCCATTGACCAGCTTCTGCGTCAGCCCGTCGATCACGTCGAAATCGGAAAAGACAAGGATCAGGTGATTGCGCGGCGCGATCCGTCCCACCGCTTGCAACACGTCGTTCAGGCCGACCGGCGCCACCTTGGGGGCATCGGCCCGCAACAGCGCGTTGGCCCGCGTGATGGCCAGCAGCAACCGGTCAAGCGCGGCGCGGCTGCGCTGGGGCCGGATCTCGGCCAGGGTCTCGTCGCCAAAGACGATGCCGCCGACCCGGTCGCCCTGATCGAGAATGCGGAACGCGGCAAGTGCTGCGCATTCCGCCGCCGTCACCGATTTCATGTTCAGCACCGAGCCAAAGAACATCGACATCCGCTGATCGACCACGATCAGCGTCGGGCGGTCTCGCTCTTCGGTAAAGACCCGGACATGCGGCTTGCCGGTGCGTGCCGTCACCTTCCAGTCGATCGAGCGGATATCGTCCGAAGGCAGGTAATCGCGCAACTCCTCGAAATTCAGCCCGCGCCCGCGCATCCGCGATGCGTGCCGCCCGTTCAGCGCGCTGCCGGCGGGTTGGCGTGGCAGAAAGCTGAGCGTCCGGGCGCGGCCTTCGAGCTTGCGCAGATGCGCAAGTTCCACATGCACGCGCGGATCGGTCTCTGGCTCTGCCGTTGGCAGGGGGGGCAGTGTACCGGTCCGTATGCGGGCGGCCCTGTCGAACATCGTGACGGTCCTAGGTCAGTGCAACTTGCGCGATCATCTCAGAAATCACCCGGTCCGGCGTGATCCCGTCGCCCATCGCCTCATAGGTCAATCCCAGCCGGTGGCGGAACACGTTGGGCGCCACCGCGCGAATATCGACGGGATCGACATAATCTCGCCCTTCCAGCCAGGCATGGGTGCGCCCGCATTTGTCAAGCGCCAGCGAGGCGCGCGGGCTGGCGCCCACCCCGATCCAGCGGCCCAGATCGGGGCCGAACCGGTCCGGGACCCGCGTCGCGTTGACCAGATCGGCCATGTAGCGTTCCATCGCGTCAGAGACGTGAATGCCAACGATCTCGCGCCGCGCCTCAAACACCGACTCTTGCGAAATCGCGGGAGGACGTTCCTTTGCCACCTTGTCCTTGGGAGCATTGGCGGCAGCCTCTTCGCCACGCACGAGGCGGATCACCTTTACCTCGTCCTCGACAGGGGGATAGGTGATCATCACATGCATCAGGAACCGGTCCATCTGCGCCTCGGGCAAGGGATAGGTGCCCTCTTGTTCGATCGGGTTCTGGGTCGCCATCACCATGAACAGCGGCGGCATCTTGTGCGTGGTGCCGGAGACGGTCACCTGGCGCTCTTCCATTGCTTCCAGCAGCGCGGCTTGCACCTTGGCCGGGGCGCGGTTGATCTCGTCGGCCAGCACGATATTGGCAAAGATCGGTCCCGGCTCGAAGCGGAATTCCGACCCCTTGTCGGTCTGGTAATATACTTCGGTCCCGGTCACGTCCGAGGGCAACAGGTCGGGCGTGAACTGGATGCGGCTGAAATCGGTCTCGAGGTTCTTGGCCAGCGCCTTGATCGCGCGCGTCTTGGCCAGCCCCGGCAGGCCTTCGACCAGCAGGTTGCCATTCGCCAGAAGCCCGATCACCAGCATCCGGATCACGTCCTGCTGGCCGATGATCGCATCGCCCATGCGCGCAATCAGGGTGTCGATGTCATCGCGTGGCGTGCTGCCCATATACGGCTCCGTCGTTATCGGGATTCGTGGCCTTCCCCTCGCGGGGGCCGACACGGGTGGCGCCCGCCTGCCCGCCTCGGCAAGAAAAGACCGGCGGGAATACACCCGCCGGCCCTGATGGTATCAGATCAGTTCGAACTGGTGTTCGATGTCAGTTTCTCCAGCGCGGCACCCAGGTTGAAGCTGCCCGGCGACTGGCGCGGTGGGTAGTCCTTGTAGGTTTCCAGATGCTGGGTCACGAAGGCCACCGCCGGCAGCACCATGAACGCCCGGTCGAACCGCCACATGTCGTAATTGGCCGACTCATGATCCGCCCGCTCGAACGGGTCGCCCAGCAGATCGAACAGCTTGGGCAGGCGCAGTTCAAAGAACGGTTCCTGCCAGACCTCGAAGCCGTGGCCGCGCTGCTCCAGGAACACCATTTTCCAGCGGCCATAGCGCAGGTTGGCCAGATCGCCGTCATCGGTCCAGTAGAAGAACTCCTTGCGCGGGCCTTCCTCGACCTCGCCCGAGAAATAGGGCAGAAGGTTGTAGCCGTCGAGATGCACCTTGTATTCGCGCCCGATCGCGCTGTGACCGGTCAGAAGCTTGTCCTTGACATCGGTCTCGCCCACGGCCGCGAGGATGGTCGGCAGCATGTCCTCGTGCGAGAAGATGTCGTTATAGATGGTGCCCGGTTCGATGACGCCCGGCCACTTGATCAGGGTCGGCACACGATATCCACCTTCCCAGTTCGAGTTCTTCTCGTTGCGGAAGGGGGTAGTGCCGCCGTCCGGCCAGCTGAACACCTCGGCCCCGTTGTCCGAGGAATACATGATCACCGTGTTGTCAGCGATGCCCAACTCTTCGACCTTGTCGAGAACCTGGCCCACGTGACCGTCATGCTCGACCATGCCATCAGCATAGATACCCAGCCCGGTGACGCCATCGGATTCCGGCTTCAGGTGGGTGTTCACGTGCATCCGGGTGGTGTTGTACCACAGGAAGAACGGCTTGTCGGCGGCCACCGCGCGTTCCATGAAGTCGATGGCCGAGGCAGTCACCTCTTCGTCCACCGTCTCCATCCGCTTCTTGGTGAGCGGGCCGGTATCCTCGATTTGGCCATCCGAGGTTGCGCGAATGACGCCGCGCGGGCCGAAATTCTCGCGGAAACCGGGGATCTTGGGATAGTCGGGGTGTTCCGGCTCTTCCTCGGCATTCAGGTGGTAGAGATTGCCAAAGAACTCGTCAAAACCATGATTGGTCGGCAGATGCTCATCCAGGTCGCCCAGGTGGTTCTTGCCGTATTGGGCGGTCATGTAGCCGTGATTCTTGAGCAGGCCCGCGATGGTCGGGTCCTTCTCGGACAGACCTTCCTTGGCGCCCGGCAGCCCGACCTTGAGCAGACCGGTCCGCAGCGGGCTTTGCCCGGTGATGAAGGCCGCGCGCCCGGCGGTACAGCTCTGCTGGCCGTACCAATCGGTGAACAGCGCGCCCTCGGAGGCGATCCGGTCGATATTCGGCGTCCGATACCCCATCATGCCCCGGTTATAGGCTGACGTGTTCATCCAGCCCACGTCATCGCCCCAGATGATCAGGAAATTTGGTTTCTGATCCTGCGCGATCGCGAAACTTGGCGCGATCGCCATCGCTAGTGCAACTGCGGCCTGCACCGCTCGTTGCCTCATCCTCAATGTGGCAGCCACGAACCTTCTCCTTTTTGAACTGACCGGATGTCTCAAAATGGTATCAAGAAACGAATGTAGAAAAGTATCAATTGATTGCTTCGTGAAAATTCTCTCTTATTTTCTGAGGGTAACGGAACACCTCAAGGAGGGCTCATCATGCCTGTCGATCCGGCTCTCTTTGGAGACAGCGGGTGGTTCGCCGCGAGTCCCGAGAGCCTGCGCGACGCACTGGTAACAAGGGGTCAGTGGCGAAAATACGCGCCGGGGCAACGGGCCACGGGGGATGTCGAGGCGCCGCAGGCCGGTATGTTCGGTGTCTATCAGGGGACCTTCGACATCAAGACTCCGCGCGCAGACGGCGAACTGGTCACTTTTCATTCCCTTTCCCGCGGGCACTGGATCGGCGATATCTCGATCCTGTCGGAGCAAAACCAACTTGCCGTGATGGAGGCACGAGTCGCATCCGAAGTTCTGTTCGTTCCGGCCCCGGTGGTTCTCGACATCGTTGCACGAAATCCAGCCCATTATCGCGATTTCTACCGGCTGACCCGGCGCAACATGAACATCGCGATCGAGGCGCTGATCGGTCTGGTCGCCTCGGGCGCAAATCACAAGATCGCCTTTCGCCTGCTCCAGTTTGACCGCATGAATTGTGTTCCCGGCGGATGGTTCGACATGTCCCAGAATGATCTGGCCGAGATGCTTGGCCTGTCCATCGCCTCGGTCCGTCGCGGGTTGACAGAACTCGCCAGAGCAAATGCGATAGAACTGGGCTATGCCCGGATGCGTGTTCACAGGGCTAAGCTGGCTTCGTGGATCGAAACAAACTGACGCCGGGGGGAACCTGTTCCAATCCGCTATACCGCCTTGCGGTTCAAAGCGTTGGCTCGGGCATCAACAAAAGGGTTTTATATGGCGCACCCGAGAGGATTCGAACCTCTGGCCTCTGCCTTCGGAGGGCAGCGCTCTATCCAGCTGAGCTACGGGTGCCTGTGACCCGGGCTATACGGTATCGCCGCGGCCTCTGCAATCGTCAATCTGAGGATTTTTCTTGCCTTTGCCGCAACAGCTTCGCCAAATGCGCGGCATGGCTCGTACCCCCTCCCTGATGTTGCTGATCCTGCTGCAGGTCATTGTTTCCGCCGCTTCGCTGGTGGTCGAGATCGTGGCAGGCCGCATGCTGGCGCCCTATGTGGGCATGTCGCTTTATACGTGGACTTCGGTCATCGCGGTGGTGCTGGCAGGGTTTTCTTTGGGGCATTGGATCGGTGGTATCCTGGCCGAGCGTCCTGCCGCACGCGCACTGCGGCTGACTGGCTGGATACTTGTCGCAGCCGCCCTCACCACCGCCGTTGCGACGCTTCTTTTGCGCAGTCTTTCGGAGCCGGTGCTGGAACTGGTCGCACATCCGGTCTGGGGCATCGCGGCGCTGACGCTGGCAGTGTTCTTTCTGCCCTCCTGCTTTGCCGGGGTGCCCGCACCGGTATTGGCCGCGCTGTCGGTGCAGCGCAGCTCGGGCGCGGGCCGCGCCCTGGGGGCGATGTTTGCCGCCGGGGCCATCGGCGCCATTGCCGGAACCTTGCTGGCGGGGTTCGTTTTCATCTCCTGGCTTGGTTCGTCGCTCACGCTTATGGCGGTGACGGCGGTTTATGCCCTGTCGGCGCTGCTCTGTTTCCGCATCGGCGGCGGGCGATGGCTGGCACCTCTCGTGGCGCTGGGGTTGGTTCTGGCGTTAGCCGTGGCGGCGCTGGCTGCGCCCGATCCCTGCAGCCGCGAAAGCCGCTATTACTGTATTCGCGTCATCGAGTTGGGCACGCCCGAGGCGCCCGAGCGCCTGATGGTGATCGACCATCTGGGCCACGGGATCAGCGCCCGCGATGCGCCGCTGACCATGTATACCGACCATGCCGCCATGCTGGATGCGCTGGCCCGTATCCGAGCGCCGCGCCCCGATTTCTCGTCCTTCTTCATCGGCGGCGGGTCCTACTCGATCCCGCGCGCCTTTGCGCTGCGCGGTACCGGCCCGCGCGTGGTGGCCGAGATCGACCCCGAGGTGACACGCACTGCCGCCGAACAATTCTGGTTTGATCCGGCGAGCGCCGAGATCCTGCATGAGGACGCCCGCCGGGCGCTGCTGACCCGGACCGAGCGGCGCTATGACGTGATCCTGGGCGATGCCTTTACCGATGTGGCGGTGCCCGCCCATCTGGTGACGCGTGAATTCTTCGAACTGGCGCGCGACAGGCTGACCCCCGAAGGCACCTATCTGATGAACGTGATCGACTATCAGGATCGTTTGCAGGCACTGGCCGCGCTGGTGCATACGCTGGGCACAGCCTTTCCCATGGTCGAGGTCTGGACCAGCACCACCCCACCGCCACCGGGCGAGCGTGCGGTCTTTGTCCTGGTCGCGGGCAGCAGCCCCACCCCGCATTCCCGTTTCGTCACCCGCGCCCCCGAGCCCACCGAATATGGCGCGCTCGCCCCGGACTGGGTGGCTCAACTGGCCACCATGGGCACGCTGCTGACTGACGACTTCGCGCCGATCGACCGGCTGATCGGCCGCCCCGACTAAGCCCCTTCATTCCGCCGAAAATACTCCGGGGGGAGGTGACAAAATTCGACGAATTTTGTCAGCGGGGGCAGAGCCCCCCGACGCCCTTGCCAATCGACGATCAGGCAAACAATTCATGCGCAAGTTCCAGAGCCTCGATCAACGTGTCCACCTCGGCGCGGGTATTGTAGAGGCCAAAGCTCGCCCGGCAGGTCGCGGTCACACCCAGATGTTCCATCAGCGGACCCGCGCAGTGATGGCCCGCGCGCACTGCGACACCCTTCTTGTCGAGGATGGTCGAAATGTCATGGGCATGTGCCGCTCCGTCCAGCGTGAAGGAAAAGATCGCCGCCTTGCCCGGCGCATGGCCCTGCACGTTCAGCCAGTTCAGCCCGGCAAAGCGGCTGGCCGCATAGTCGCGCAACCCGGCCTCATGGGCGGCGATGTTCTCCATCCCCAGCGCCATCATGTAGTCCAGCGCCACACCCATGCCGATGGTCTGTACGATGCCGGGCGTGCCGGCCTCGAACTTCATCGGCGGGTCGTTATAGATCACCGTATCCTTGGTGACCTCCTTGATCATGTCGCCGCCGCCCAGGAACGGGCGCATCTCGGCCAGTCGCTCGGCCCGGGCATAGATCGCGCCCGACCCCGAAGGACCATAGAGCTTGTGCCCGGTGATGGCGTAGAAATCGCAACCCAGATCCTGCACATCGACCGGCATATGCACCGCGCCCTGCGACCCATCGACCAGTACCCGGACGCCCTTGGCCCGGGCGCCCACGCAGATGGATTTTACATCGACAACGGTGCCCAACACGTTGGAACACTGGGTGATCGCCACCAGTTTTGTCCGAGGGCCGATCGCGTCCAGCACCGCCTGAGGATCCAGCGACCCGTCGGCTTCCGGGTCGACCCATTTCAACACCACACCCTGCCGTTCGCGCAGGAAATGCCAGGGCACGATATTGGCGTGATGTTCCATGGTCGACAGCACGATTTCGTCGCCTGCCTGCATAAGCGGCATCGCCCAGCCATAGGCGACCATGTTGATCCCCTCGGTGGTGCCCGAGTTCAGCACGATCTCGTCCTCGGAACCCGCGTTCAGGAACCGCGCAACGATGCCGCGCACCGCCTCGTATTTCTCGGTCGCGAGATTGGACAGGAAATGCAACCCGCGATGCACATTGGCATATTCCTCGGCATAGCCACGGGTCACCGCGTCGATCACCGCCTGCGGTTTCTGGGCCGAGGCGCCGTTGTCGAGATAGGTCAGCGGCTTGCCGTTCACCTGGCGGGACAGGATCGGAAAATCGGCGCGGATACGGTCGACATCATACATAGGGGGTCGCTCCGGGGATTGGCCCTCCGACGAAGGACAACAGGACAAGTACGCCAACGGCGATGGCCAGAACCGACAGGATCAGCACCGCCGCCGCACGCATGAGGGAGTTCAGGCGATGCGCCTGATCGATGAAATGCAGGGTGACATACAGCGCCACCAGATTGGCAGCCAGCGCCAGCAATGCCGACAACAGCGGTACGGTCAGCGCCAAGAGCAGGGTGGCGGCCTGCACCACCACCAGCACCAGCTGGATCCAGACCATAACCGCCATCACGTCCCAGAAAGAGCCCTCGCCACCCAGCAGCCGCCCAATCCGGTGGATCGCCGCGATGGTCAGCACCAGCCCGCCGCCCATCAGCGCGCCGTAGCCCACCACGGATTGCGGAATGCCGGGCATGGCCATCGCGCCAAAGGCCATGTTGGACAGCCCATGCATCAGGCTGGCCAGCGCGACCGAGAGGGCCAGCGAAAGCCACAACACTTCGCGTCCGGGCTCGCGGTCCAGAATCACCCGCGCCGCATTGGCCGGATCGGTCACGGTAAGGGCGGCCAGCGACCGCAGCTCGGCAGATGTCATGGGGTGGGCCTCTGAGCTTCTCTGAGATTGGTTAGCCAGAACCAGGCAAAGACCGCAACCCATATCAGGCCGACCACGCTCAAAGCAGGGCCGGGCCCGATGAACCCGGCCACCAAACCGTTCAACAGCACCAGCGGGGTCGAGGCCAAGAGCGACCAGAACAGCGCCAGCCGCGCGCCATAGGCACTACCCTGCCCGCCCAGCACGCGCGCGACCCAATGGGACACAAGTGCGATGACATAGAAAAGCAGCGGTAGCAGGAACACACTGCCCAGCAGCGCGCCGCCCATCAGCATGTTCAGATCCGCCTGTTCCAGATGCGCCCGCCGCGCCAGCGCCGGCATTTGCGCGACAAAGGCGATGACGCAGAACGCCATCACAAAGGCCAGCGCGCGATCCTCGCGCTGGCCCATGTCCAGCAGGTGACGCATCACCCGCGCCGGCCCGCGATAGCTGGCCGCGATATCGCTGGTGACCGGCATCAGGCCCGCCGCGCCAGCCAGCCTTCGAGTCGTGAGACGATATCGGCGGCCAGAGCCTCGTCCTCGATCTCTTCGACGGCCTCTGCCAGAAAGGCGAGCGTCAGCA